>NZ_JBFUIO010000010.1:0-72845 GCF_056401835.1 Paenisporosarcina sp. P4_D4
GTACCAACTGTCGTCCCCGATAAYGTGTCCAGACAGTCGCTTTACTCCACGATTAGCTAGAATTGAAGCAAAATGATCGAAATCGCTTTTTAGTAGAGTTGGATCCCCTTTTCCACGAAGATACAGATTTCCATACAAAGTTCCCTTTGAAACAGTTCCATTTGTAAGAACATCTGTGGAAAAGCGATAGTTTTCTCCAAGTGTTTCCAAAGCGGCAGATGCGGTGAGGGATTTTAGAGTCGAAGCGGGAGTAATGCCTTTATTCGCATCTTTTTGATAGACAATCTCACCTGTGGTTGCTTTACGAATCGTCACACTCGATGAAGCACTGGTCATTCTACTGTCTCTCATAACCGTATTCACTGAGTTCTGTAAACTTGTATAAGAAGTAGCAGCCTGTACAGTTGACTCCTCGGGCAAAGTTATCAAACTCGTCCCAGTAAACATGACCAATGTCGTCATTCCAATTAAAATCTTTCGTTTTATTTCCACTTCCTACCTCCAACAATTAAATCAGATATTCCTATATTACCATGCAATTATCAGATAATACCGTCTATAATTACCTATCTATTACATGCGGTCAAAATGCCTAGAAAACAATATAAAGCCCCGCACTTTTTATGAATGCAGGGTAGAAAATATTGTTTTCTTCTCTTCCACATTAGTTTTAAGGTGCCAACTTTTTTTCAAACTTAAAATAGGAATAAAGACGATATCCAAGGACGACAAAAGCCAACAAACCAGTCAATCTCCCATATTCATCTAATAAGAAGAAAGCAGCTACTCCTAATATTAAAGCTATTAACGTCTGAATATTACCGGACAACCCGTTGAGTGGTTGATTTCCAACAAAAAATGTCCGCATACCTTTTATATCTTTTGAATAACATTCATCATGATACGGTACTAATTGAAATAAAAAAGTTGTCGTCACTAAATCATCTCGATACTTAATTTCTTTCCTGCATCTCTCACAGTAAACACTATGATTCAATAACTTCACCCCTAATTTTATTTATTGTGATTTATCTCATTTAATAAGACAAACCATAAAACTATCAGTTATTTTCTTAACGACGGAACCAATTTCTTTCCAATACGTTGCTTAGATAAAGGGAGTGGAATCCATGTCTAATAAGCATAGGACAGCCTTCAAAGTAGTTGGATATTTTATTTTGCTTTTCGGTTCTCTTATACTTGGAATAGTACTGATCATAAATCATTTGTTCTTCAATATTGATCGGGTTCCTAAGAGTGATTTGCTTGCTGAGGAAGTTTCCCCCACCGGAGACTATACGGTCCTAACTTATGTAAGTAACGGTCACTCAACAGTTGCACCTGCCGTCAGAGGCGAAGTGATCTATCATAATAAGAACGATAACAAACGAAATCTGTATTGGGCTTACCGAATTGAAGAAGGAGAAATCGAGTGGATTAATGATCATATTGTCTCCATAAATGGAATGGAACTTGATGTTCGTAAAGATACGTATGACTTCAGAAAAGACTGAGGACTAAACGAGAAAGCCGCTCCCAGTCACAGTGAACTTAATTCTCGTCTTCTATTAGCTGAAGATGTTCCTGCTTATTGAGAAACCTAATGATACGAGTGTTCGCTTTGATTTCGAGCAAATGAATTCCGGTATCTCCAGTCGGAAAAGTAAATTCCTGATTCATCGGTTGTTTGAGAAATGCTTTTAATATGTTTGAAATCATTCCTCCGTGAGAGACAATAGCTACTCGGGCATAATGTTGATATTCAAATAAGATTTTATGGAATATGCTATCTGCCCGGAAACGGAATTCTAATTCAGATTCACCATCTTGAATAGGGATATGAATTGGTCTTCCTCCTTGTGGTAAGGGATATTTAATTGCAGCTTCATTTCGTGATAGTCCTGCCAGGATTCCATTGTTAAATCCCATCAGATCATCCTCTACGATTAATCCACAGCCAATAGATTCTTGTAAAATGGTTGCGGTCCTTCTAGCCCTTTTTAAAGGACTTGTTAGGATGATGTTTGGTCTATAATGTTGTTCTATGTATGTTGCCATTATGCTAGCTTGTTGTTCCCCCAGTTCTGTTAAAGGAAAGTCTGCCCTACCTTCATGTACCCCCAATAAATCAGCCTCTGATTCTCCATGCCTTATAATTAATAATTCCATAAAAACCCTCCATAAAAAAATACAATTACTTAGATTGTGGCATATACTGTTATTTATTTACAATAATATTTTTTATTTATTTTAATTAATTAGATAAAATAGATTCCAAGAAGAGATTCCTTATGTTATGATAGCGAAAATTAAAAGCTATGATGAGAACAGTAAATCATCTGAATTCTTGAACAGAGAGCCCCGTAGCTGAAAAAGGGTAAGCATTCACTGATTGAAACAAGCCTCTGAGCCTCACATGGGAACCTTGAATGTTAGGGGGATGGTGTGACGGGTGCTCCCGTTAAAGAGCTACAGTATAAGCATGAAATATATGCCGTACTTGAAAAGGTTCTGATGGTGACATCAGGACAAACTGGGGTGGTACCACGACATGTCAATCTCGTCCCCAAGACAAATCGTCTTGGAGGTGGGATTTTTTTGTTTGCCAAAAAAACATGTCGGAGGGATATGAAATGGAATTATCTAAATGGAAATTCTATTACTTAAGTGCCGTAGGAATTGCGAATATTGGTGGATGGATTTATTTATTGGCCATCAACTTAATGATTTTTGACACAACAGGTTCCGCATTGGYAGTTGCGATACTGTATATGATTAAACCGTTTGCGTTTATGCTGATGGGATTTTGGTCGGGCAGTGTGATTGATCGTGTATCGACGAAGCATTTGATGATTGTCCTTGATGTAGTGCGGGCATCACTCATTCTGTTCATTCCTTTTCTAGATTCCATATGGGGCATCTATGCGGTTGTGATGATTATTCAAATGGCAGGCGCAATGTTTGGTCCTGCCTCTTTTACCTATATGACGTTGCTATTGCCGGAAGACGAGCGAAAACAATTCAATGCCATGCTCAGTTTTGTTCATTCTGGTGCGTTYATCTTGGGTCCTGCTCTTGCAGGGATATTATTTATGCTAGGCTCTCTTGAAATGGCATTGTTTGTGAATACTGGTACGTTTTTAATATCAGCTGGATTGATATATTTGCTTCCGAGACAAAACCGTATAGACTCGTCTGAACCTACAAACTTTACTTGGGGAACAATCGTACAGGATTGGCATTTAGTCTGGAAGTTCAGTAAAATGGCTTTCCCTTTTGTTGTCGTGTATATGGTCTTTCAAGTGGTCATGTTGTTAACGGCTGCGCTTGATTCAACAGAAGTGGCTTTTGCGAAAGAAGTTCTTCATTTAACGGATGCGGCATATGGTTCACTCGTCAGTGTGGCAGGAATCGGCTTTTTAGTAGGGGCATTTTGCACAAATCTACTCGTTAAATTCATGTCGGCCAAACATTTGATGTGCAGTGGGACCATTTTGGTATCCACCGGGTATGTCATCTACAGTTTTTCAATGAATTATTTGATGGCCAGCAGCGGTTTCTTTATCCTTTGTTTTGCACTTGCGTTGGCAAATACGGGATTCACGACCTATATCCAAGAAAACATCCCGATTGACATGATGGGAAGAATCTCAAGTTTATACGGAATGGTCATCTATTCTTTGCAACTGTTGGCTGTTCTGATTTTTGGGATAGCAGCACACTCGTATTCAGTTCAAGCAGTCGTAATCGGTGGCTCCCTTCTTATGTTAATCATTTCTCTCTTCCTGATTGTTTCAGTAAATCGTCTTGCTCTTCCAAAGTGGCAATAGGTTAACTCGGTAAATGCCAAACACTGAAACGATTAGCTCCATATAGTAAAAAGGGGAGAAATGCTTTCGCATTCCTCCCCTTCTATCAACATCCCTTGTTATTGCTTCGGCTCGAGACCGATCAGGCGCAGGAAGTATTCCAGCCCTTTCTTGCCAATTTTTTCTTTTGGCTGTTTATCGACAGGTGCGTCAGGTCCCTTCGTTAAGAAGTTTTTCTCCATTAAGCGAACATCCGTTTCGTCTACCACGCCATCTTGATTGAGATCTTGCGGCACGATGGAAGTATCTTTCGTACCGTATGCATCCACGACACTTTGGATATCAAGGATATCAATCATTTTGTCGCCATTCACATCCCCTGCAAGACTTCTCTGACCAATTCTTAAAAACTGCCCACGTAGCTCACCATTTGCATCATGATATCCAGGAATGAATTTCTTCATCGCTTTAAGATGCCCCGGAACATCGAAAACAACTGTATATACTTGATCGGAAGCAGGAATATCATTGATCGTGAAAGCTCCATTTTGAGCAATTGTTCCCGGATATTTTTTACCACTTCTAGAGAGAGCGTATACTTGTGCTCCTATTTTTGAATAATCCCCTTTTTTCAAAAATTCTGCCCCTGATGCACCTATCAAAAATGCTTCCGGCATTATGGATCCTAGCAACTGTGTATGTGTAGGAATTATTTTAAGATCTTCAGTGCCGTAAAAAGGAATAGCAGTATCTGCTGTTTGTCCGGATTTCTTATAAGACCCGTTCTGTACATTAAATCCAGTAACTTCATCGTAAACTTCATCATTCATTACTTTAATCGTTACATCGAGGAACGGCATATCTCCGTCCAGTCCTCTGAATGCATTTCCAGTAATGGAAGCTCCGATTTTCACATTATTATGATATATACTTTCCGTCACAACTGGCTCATGGAGCGATACCTGTAAGCCTTTTTCCTTTGCATATTGTTTGACTGCATTGTTCAGCTTCACATTCGAAAACTTGAAGTAGTCTTTGTCGATTGCCACATTAAATTCTCCGGAGACAAGCTGTTTCACATTATTAAGGCTGAGTGTCATACTAAAGTTATCGCCGACTTTCAACTCTTTCTTACTATAACTAGTCGTCGTATATTCCGTTCCTTCTTTCATGAAGTAATACTTTTGGTAACCAACTGCCGTTGCAGTATCCCACGTTCTCAACCACAATCTCATAGGTTGTTTTGCAATATCACTTTCCTCAATTCCTAATTTCACATCTCCATTCGCTTGAACCGGGAAGAACCCAGCCATATATCCAGAGGCACCTGTATAGTAAGCCATAGTGTTGGACGATTGATCGACATCCAACCCTTTAGATTGCAATAAATCCACTGTCTCATCCTTAGCTGTTCCATGCAACCACACTGCTTTTTGGCCATCTTCTACTGTAAACATAGAATCATTGATTTCGATTACACCCGATTTTATATCCATGTTCACTTCTGGTGCTTCATTGTCCACGATAAGCGGATTGTCATAAACATATGATTTCCCATCCTCATCGTGTGCAATCAGTTCCAGTATATAGTCGCCTGCTGGAAGCTTTATAGGAATATCACTGATTGGCTGGGACGGATCATTTGTAAATGGTAAGACCGTACCGCTGAACGCACCCGTAAGATACACTTCTCTATCTATTTGTAATTTACTCGTGTTCGCTGTCCCTATGAACCCTACAGCTTTTCCTGTTTTACTGTCTTTTACAAGCACATCCATGGTTTTCATTGGGCTGTTCAACTTCATGATGAAATGGATCATTTTGTCATTAAGTTCCCAGAAAGGTGTTGTATTTGTCACGGATGGTCTAGTCGTTTTGACATAAGCAAATCCTTTTTCCGTCGCCATAACAGCGAATGGGATTTGATAGGATTCGGCAGGATTGTTCGCATTTGTCACATGAATATACCCTTCATATCTTCCTGACGCAGCGCTGGTTGGAATCGTTATTTTTGGCTGGAGCTCCTGCACTTGGCCGCTTCCCACTGTAATCGATGAAGGCACGTCCACTGTAACACCGTTACTCACTGCATCTTGAATACCTTTTCGCTCACCGTGATACTCCACTTCTAGTGTAAAAGATTTTTCTTCCTGGCTGTTGTTCTGAACCGTCACCTTTTTACTTGCTTCAATGGGTTGATCATCTTTTTTAATATGTCTTCCGAATACAATGGAACCTGTTTCTTCATCAATTTCTACGACTTTTCCATTTTCGATATTTTGTGTCTTATCCCATACTTTGATGGAGGTATCTGTATGAACCGCTTGATAGGCATCGATTCGTCCTGCGCCTACTTCGTATACAGAATTATCCCCTTGTAAATCGTCCGAAGTATTCATGAGTGCCAATTTTACATCAAAAGGCGTGTATTCCGGATGCTCCTGCAATATTAATGCTGCTGTACCTGCCACGTGTGGCGTAGCCATCGATGTACCCGACATGCGCACATAGGCATTCCCGTAATTAATGCCGTCCTGTGGATCGTTGATGAATTCCGGTGTCGTAGAGAATATCGACACACCTGGAGCGACTACATCTGGCTTAATATCATAATTTCCATTTACCGGTCCGCGTGAACTGAAATCTGCTAAATGATCGCCTTCTGTTTTTGTATTACTTAACGTTTCAAATGTGAAAGTACCTTCGCCCAGCTCTTTTAACCGCTCACCATCTGCTTTTGACAGGCGGAAGGATGGGATTAACCCGACGACCTCACCCAAGTAGGCAGGTATTTGCCCGTCGACATTGTTATACACAATCACTGATTTAGCCCCAGCGATTTTGGCGTTTTTAATTTTTTCATCAAACGCAAGTTCCCCGCGCTGAATCAACGCAATTTTCCCGCTGACATCTTTCCCGGCAAAATCAGTTGCTTTACCAAGTCCCGCAAATACAATTGGTAAGGATTTTCCTTGCAGATCTTCTAATTTATCAGAAAAGTCTTTGCCCAGAAGTTGCAAATCTTCTACTTGGTGAGACAAGCCCTTATTCTTATCTTCTAATTTAGGAGAAAAATCTTTGTCGAGACGTTTCGAATCTTCTAGTTGAGGAGAAAGTTCCTCGCTGATGAGTTTTGAATCTTCTAATTGATGAGAAAGGTCTTCGCCGAGACGTTCCAAATTATCATTTTCATTAGTGAAAACGCTTCCACTAAATGTAGGAATGGTCATGGAAACATCGCTTGCCCCTACTGAAATACCAAGAGCCGCTGTTCCTGGAGAACCAAGCGTTTTTTCGTTCGGTCCGGAGTTACCTGCAGCGACTACGGCCACTACGCCTGAAAGCATGGCATTATTTATCGCTACAGAAGTAGCGTATAAAGGATCGTTCGTCGCGGCGCCAAGTGACAAGTTAATGACGTCCATGCCATCTGTAATCGCTTGATCGATTCCAGCAAGGACTCCTTCCGTGGATCCTCCACCCCAAACTCCCAATACTCGATAAGCATATAAATCTACTTCCGGCGCTACCCCTTTCACAGCATAATCCACACCGTTTTTCTGTTGGGCTGCAATCGTCCCTGCGACATGTGTTCCATGGTTTGTATAATACACTAAACCAGGATATGTTGGCTTACCAGCATTAATCCAATCCTCGTAGGTCGTTTCCATCGGATCTGCATCATCATCTACAAAATCATATCCACCTTTATAAGCTTCTTTTAAGTCAGGATGATTGTAGTCAATACCCGTGTCAATAACACCAACTTTAATCCCTTTACCGGTAATGTTCTCGGCATGTAACTTGTCAACGCCAATTTGCGGAATACTGTCTGCCATTTTCGGATCGATGGCTTCTTTCGTTTTTACCGGCGTTTCCACTTTTACCTCGTAATCTTTAAAGACACGATTAACTACACCTGATTGCAGCAAATCCTGTACTGCCACGCCAGGCAACGTCATTGCTACACCGTTGATGGCTTTTTTATACTCTCTTGTGATGTTTACATCTTCCACTTTGTAATTAGTCACGTTTTTCTGTGATTTCAATGATTGAACATGCTCTTTAAAAGCTTTGTGTGATTGTTCCACTTTTTCATTTGCAGCAGAAGAAGATAGTTTTTTTCCTTTCGCTGCTTGTTTCATCACTTCAATTTTCGCAGGCGCCTGTTCAAATTCGACGATGACTTTGACTAATTCAGTGCTATTCGCATCAATATCCGGTGAAATGGTAAAGGTTGTATTTGTTTCTAATTGCTCTAATGCCTTTCTTTGTTCTACAGACAGGCTCGCTAAGATCTCTTCCGCATTTTCAACTGGATTCAGCTCAAACGGGCTTTTCGCCAATACGTTATATGGAGCACCTTGAGATAATAACATGCCAACAGCTAGCGTTCCTGTAAGAATCTTATTGATATTTTTCTTCTTCATACCGCATCCCCTTGTCCTTTTGTAATTGTTTATTTCTCTCTTAACTTATATTTTTTACAACCAAGTCTTTTAAAGAAGAATCCATGAAACTAGTTAACTCGATTCTGTCTTTTATCATCCCATATTTACACTTTTCTGAAAATTAAACATAGGATGTAAATGTTGCTGTTATTGGTTCTATACCAGTATAAAACAAAAGCACTACTCCAGGGCTTTTTATTTAATCATTCATCTTTTGCATATAAAAATGGCACCGGGCATGAAGAAAGGCTGAAACCCTTGATAAGTCAAGAATTTCAGCCTTCCAAGTATGATGACCTGTGAGGGCTTAAACCACCGCCCCCCCTGTCAAATACAGAGTACGAGTATTATACATATTTATGAATAATTTTGATCATTTTAGTCCATTAAATCAAACGGTCGATGTAAAATTATTCACTGTAATTCTTATATTTCTATTGTTTCTAATAAGTCTGTGCAATTTATGTGCAATGAAAAAGTAATGTTATACCATGAGATAGGGTGAATTGTTGAAATTTTTATTACTTTTCAAATCGGATAGGGTGCTTCTTAATATGAGTTTCATATATTATAAGCACCCTTTTTTACTTCATTTAAATTGTTTACTTAATCGTTACATAACGGTTTACTTCATTGCCTTTATTTCCAGCTTTATCAATTGCTTGTAATGTTATTTTATTATTACCTTTACTTACTTTTGATAATTTTACTGAAAATGTTCCTTTACTTGATACTTTAACTTTTGTCACTACTTTATTATTGATTTTTACAATAATTGTAGAGTTAGCTTCTGCAGTACCTTTAATTTGAACTTCTTTATTTTGGTGCTTTGCGATCTAAAACTTTGACTTTTGTAGTAGCACTTTGAATTCCATTTTTATCTATAGCATATACAGATAACTCTGTACCTGCTTTTAGTTGTTTAATCTTGATACTAAATTTCCCATTAGAATCAGCTTTTCCTGTTGCAATAACAGCACTACCGATTTTTACAGTGATCGTTGTATTTGCTACAGTCGTTCCTGAAAGCTTTGTATCATTGTCATCGATTGGATTAATAACTGGTATATCTAGTAACCATTTAGCGTAAAGCGTTACATTACCTGTCACTTTATCTGTTTCAAAATTCCATGCTACTTGACCTGCAGCATCTTTATACCAACCAGCAAATGTATAACCTTTTCTTGTAGGTACTGTTGTTGGTTGTGCAATTGTCGTGTTATAGTTTGCTGTTTTAGAATCTACTGCACTTCCACCCTGGCTATTGAATGATACTGCATACGAGTTGATACTCCATTTCGCATAAAGAACTGTGTTTTCTGTTACTTTATCTGTCGCAAAATTCCAAGCAGTTTGCCCTGCAGCATCCTTGAACCAACCAACGAATGTATAACCAGGTCTTGTTGGTGCTGTAGGCGCTGTGATTGTTGTATTATATTCTGCTGTCTTAGTCTGTACTAAGCCACCATCTTGACCATCATAAATAACAGTGAATTTAGTAGGTGACCATTTTCCATAAATTGTTTTTGCAGAATAAATCGAGCTTGTGAAATCCCAAGGAATTGTAAATGCTTCATCTGCGAACCAAGCTATATCATAACCATAAACAGTCGGTGCTGTTATTCTACGTGCTACAATTTGGTCTTTTACTTCAAATGGAGCATTATCTTTCACTTCGAAATGCACATTATATCCATTCACTACTTTTTGGGTTACGGTTACATCTGCATAATCAGTTGCGCTAATATTGATAGTGAATTCTCCAGTTTTTGTGAAGACACTCTTATCCAATGTAATCGTATGTGCAGCCATATCTACTTTGAATTTCGTTCCATCTACAGTAACTGCACCAACCTTAATTCTCGAAATAGAATTTGCCCACTCAGAATCAATGAATTCAAGTGTAATATCGTTTCCAAGAGCGTTATCTGTAGTATCTGTTAGTACAAGAGAACCTGCTAAAGCATATTTAGCATAAAGCGTAATTGGTTTTGTCACAATGCTTGCAAAATCATATGGTATTGTTAAATTTTGATCTGTATACCAATCGTAGAACTTATAGCCGACTTTTGTTGGATCRATCGGCTTCGTTGCACTTCGATCTACGATTTGAGACGGTACAGGATCTCCGCTATTTGATTCGAATGTTACTTTATATCCTATAACCTGATCCGTAACGATTACATCCGCATAACCTTCAGAAACAATCATCACATTGACCTTTTGTCCTGCTGTAAATAAGTCATGGTTTAGCGTAATGGAGCTATTTGTAATCGTATAATCCTTATCTAAAACTAATTCTTTTGAACCAATCTTCACTTGTTTGATATTATTTTTCCATGTTCCATCATCGTTGAACGTTAACGTAATATCGCTACCTACAATGTTTCCAACTGTATCCTTTGAAACCGCAGGTGGTACTTTAGTCCAACCTAAATAGTAGATCGCATTATCCGTTAATACTATAGGACCGTCTGTAATATTGGACTTCATGTCGCTTGAACCAGCTGCGTCCAAATAGAGGTATGGACCAGGTGTCAAATCGCCTTTTGTGACATGTGATGGAACCATTGACATAGTTGGCGCTGTCGCTTGTCCATTGATAAGCTGATCAGCCAAGAATAAGTCATTTGAATTTTTTAATGTTCCGCCGTTTAAGTCAATATGACGTCTGTATCCAAGTTGTATATCCGGAATTGTCACCGTTTCTCCTGTCATTGCCGTTATCGTGACCTTATACCCTTTGATCGACCCAATATTATTAATTGTTGGCATTTCACTGAACGCAAATTTCTCTCCCAAGGTACTTTGACCCGCTTGAACAGCTTGATCATGTGTTGCTGTTTTGAAGGAAAGGATTCCGTTGCTACCGTTTGACGTTAAGTCATAGGTGTTTGGGTCTAACGAATAAGTCGTTGGTGTCGTGACTATTGAACCGTCACTATTTAGTTTATAGAAAGTTGCCTCAATTTTGGAAATCTTCTCCTTACCTGTTAACCAAGAAACATTGGTTAAATAGTCTGGAATATTGATTTTTAAATCGCCTTCACCAAGCACCCAACCTGTTCCACTCACGCCACCGTTACTTCCGTCGAATTTTAAACCAGTCGGATTCGCTTTATCAACAGGCGAATAGTTTTGAGTGGTATTCATTTGCCATTTCGCATAAACCGTCTTGTCTTCTGTTAAGAGAGTTGAAGGATCCCATTGTGTAATTCCTCCTGGTTCGTTATACCAACCAAGGAATTTATATCCCGCTCTTTGTGGCGCAAGGGTTTTAAAGTTTATTAAATCACTATTTGGACCATTAGATCTACTTGAACTTGCTCTAAAACCCACGGCCATTGAATTGATTGTCGAGCCGCCTTGGCTGTTAAACGTAATGCTGTACCCAATCGGTTGTTGACCTGTGTAAACTGGGTCATAACCTGCAAAGACATCTGGATAAACAGTGCCATCTGTACCATTAGAACCAATGGTGATTTTGTAAAGCTGCGGCAGGTAGCTCGTTCCACCAGGGTTGACCGTCGCATTACCATATGAAGTATCATTATTCGGATCAAGTGTTGAATTCGTCATAAATGTTTTTGCGTTGAACGTAATTTTTCCAGGCTGACTAATATCGTAATATTTTTGATTCGTATCTGGATTCATTAAAGTCGTGATATCCATACTTTTATTATTGTTTGTCGTCACGATCACTTTATTGATTCCATTTCGCCAGTTCGCATCTTCYGGGAAGGTTAACGTTAAATCCTGCCCGATATGAGCTACGGTTGGGTCTGTGATAATTGGAATCTCAGGCGTCGGAATTGGGACAGTTGAAATTGTAAAAGATTTGATTACATCTTGGTATCCTGCAGCCTTCACGGTTACAGTGTAATTCGTTGCCGTAGGGAATAAAGAACCAGGGAACGTAATCTTCGATTGCATCGTCTGTGATGCGCCAGTTGCATCAAAGTACTGATAACCCGCCGTGATCGTCACTTTATCTGTGACATCGGTTGAACCAATCATGATTTTCGTAATTGCTTTTCTCCATACAACATCATCAACGAACACTTCGCTTGTTGGAGCAAGTGAAATCGTAGCCCCATTCTGCAAGTCCTCTAACTTCGGTGTTGATGCGATTGCTTGGGCTGGAGCTGCAAAATTCAGCTTTTGCATGACTTGTTGTAGTGTGTCTCCCGCATTTAACGTGATGGATCCGCCATATTGAGTCGTAATGGTCATATCTTGATCCACCGTCATTTGGGTGGTTGGAACCGTTACCCCTGCATCAATCGCATTTTGATTTTGTTTACCAAAGTTTTTGAAAATGAAATAGAAGTCATTATAATCAATTCCATAACCGGTAGATCCTGGTTTTATCCAATAAATATCAGCATTTCTGTTGCTGTTAAGGAATGCCGTTTTGTTGGCTAACGTATTGGCCGGATTATTAAAATTACTCAAATTCTTATATTGATAATAAACATTGATTTCATCCGTCAAATCTTTCATATCGATTACGTTATCCCCATTGACATCTCCACCTAAAAGAATCGGGAAAAGACCTGGGATATCTTTTATTGTTCCTGATTGATATCCAAATTTATTTTCACCAATGACTGGTGTTTGCCCATATCCCTTGAAGTGACCTGGTACATTCGCTTCGACAGAATATGGTGAATTACTTACATCCATCGTCACGGCATAATACGGGTTGATAAAAGTATACGCAATTGTATTATTAAAACTTGTAGGGCTATCTGTTGTAAATGTTTTACCCTTATCATCTTTAACAGTTACCTTCGCTCCTGAATCCACTGTGAATTGAGGATAGTTATTGTTAACAGTGTTTCTTGCGTAAGCTTCAGCTGCCACACGACCTCTAAGCACGGATATTGACTGTCGCACATTAGGTACATTGGTTGGGAACCACGTCACTTTTGTATCTTCACCTGACAAGTTTAAACTTGCTTGTAATAGTATATATTCAAATGGTCCAACAATCGGATCGGGATTAGAATAAGTCACGTCTGCTTCAATAATATTCATATCATGGTCAAGAGCACCCTCTGAACCAATTCCAGATATTGTAACATCAATGTTTTTACCGATTTGATAGATTGGATGTTTATACGGCTCACCTACAGTTAGTACTTTCGTAGGGTCAATTTCTTTGCTGATTAAATAGTTTTTATATTCTTCTGTCAATCTGATATTGCTAAAAGAATACACTCCTTGATCATTGAGAGTAATTTTACCGCCTGACATTCCTAATCCATTTTTCGTTGCGATTGTCGTTTTGAAAGGTTTATTCGCATCAATTACAACCTTATCTTCATTACCTTGACCTGCATCAACACCTCCAGAAGAGGTAAGTGTTAAATATGGAGTACCTTTTTTGATAAAATAATAATCCTGTTTAGTTATATCTGGATCACCTGACCCAGAATAATCACTTGGATAAATCCAAAATGCGCTTCCGAATTTTGAAGTTAAGTCCTCAGGAGTAATTCCAAAATGGAAACGACCTTTCTCATCTGTATCAAAGAATACAGTTGGGAACATACTATCTTGATAGCCAATAACCGTGTTCAATGCTTGATCTACAGGAACAGGTGTCCTACCATCTTTAGGGCTTAGCACCGAAGTTTCACCATTATCTTTCATAACATCGATGTTAGAATCGTAGACTGAACCATAAAATCCTTTAATCTCTTGTCCAGGTGAGTAGCCTGTAGGGTCGATTTCATAGATCCCTGGCTTTGAATCGCTGTCCATGTTGATGGTTGGCGGCGTACTGTCTACATAGACTGTATCTTCTTTTGTGTAACGTTTTCCAGCTTCATCAGTCATAATCATTTCAAGGGAATATGCGCCCTCTTTAATAGATTCGGTCTTTGTTGCTATTCCGGATTGATCCAATGAGCCCTCATATGGCTTTGTAAATGGAAGATATTGTCCATTAAAAAGCGATAAATATGGTCCGTATTGGACACCTGGGGAAAGCCAACTTGCATCACTTAATGTGTTAGCTACGCCCAAATAATTTCCATTCTTATCTTTTAATACAATATAGAAGTTTTCCATTGAACTATTAATGGAGAAGCGATAGCCAGCTGCTCCACCTGGCATAGTCATTGCCTTATAATCAACTTTAAAAGTATCAATTCCTTTTTCCGCAACGGTAATAGTGAACGGAATACGATATGACTCCGATGAGTTCGCCGCATTTACCAGGTAAATATAACCCTCGTAAGTACCCTCAATTGAGTTTGACGGAACCGTTATTTTTGCTGTTGCTTTAATGGTACTTCCACCGTCAACATTAATGGATGACACTTTTGTACCACCGGTAGAAAAATCAATTTTGACATCATTTCCTGTGCCAGGACCTACATTATTTGATCCAGCAAATTTTGTTGAAATAAATTGAGTACTTACATTAAATGTTTTACTGCTAGTTCCTTGGTTGGTTACGTTAAAATCTTTTGATGAAATCACATCATCAGAGCCGTTTGATGCGCCTTCTCCTCTACCTTTAAAGCCAAAGAACATACTGCCTGTAAGGTTATCAATTTGAGTTAGCGTAGATGAATCTGAATCAACGGTATATGCTTTATCTAAAACTTGGATTTTTACATCCTCTTTAATCGCACGTGCAGGATCAACACGTCCAGCACCGACTTGGTATACGCTATAAGTCTTTGAATCTGTGTTAATATCCTTAGCTGTATTCATTAATGCCGACTTAACATCTGCCGGAGTATACTCTGGATTTGCAGCTAAAATCAACGCTGAAATACCTGCAACGTGAGGCGTTGCCATTGAAGTCCCGGACATTAATTCATAAGCATACTTATAATCTCTATTTTCTACACTTACTCCGTCTTGTGGCTCCCAAACGTCATATGGAACGGTAGACGAAATGTCAACACCAGGTGCTACAACGTCTGGCTTGATTGTCCAATCTTTTACCGGTCCCGTTGAGCTAAAGTTTGCCAACTCGTCGCCTTTCTTTGCGATAGGCGCATCAAGTGTATCTGGGAACGTAATCGTTGCTGATTTAGGATCCTTGTTAATGGCTTCAGAAAGAGCTTGTCCCTGCGCTTGAGTCAATGAAACAGAGTAAACATTATCCATGCTAACGCCTAAGAAGCTTGTTATATATCCTTGATTATCTGCATCGGCACTATTGTTCCAAATAATCATACCTGCAACGCCGGCTTTTTTAGCATTTGCCATTTTAGTCTGTAAAAAATCTCCACCACGTTTCACAAGAGCAATTTTACCAGACATATCTAAACCATTGTAATCTGCCGCACTACCTAAGCCGACATCAACAATCGGGAATGATTGTCCTTTAAATGCATCGTCTGCTTGTGCGAAGTTTTTACCAAACAAACGAGCTTGATAGGAAGCTGAACCATTCTTAAGTGTCATCACTGGAATGTATCCCGGAATCGTACTTGCACCAACCGTTATCGCCAGTGGAGAAGTTCCTGGTGAGCCTACAGTAGCTATACCTGGACCACTATTACCTGCTGCAACATCACACACAACACCGGCTAAAGTAGCATTGTTTATAGCGACACTGGTTGGGTAAAGCGGATCATTTACCGATGCACCAAGCGAAAGATTGATGACATCCATATCATCCTTAACTGCTTGATCAATACCGTTCAATACGGAGTCCGTTGTGCCACGTCCACCTGGTCCTAGTACACGATAAACATAAAGGTCCACATCTGGTGCTACACCATTTGCTGAATAAACGTCGTTATTATTTGTCGTATTTGCAGCTATAGTCCCTGAAACGTGAGATCCATGAGATGTAATATACTGTTTATAATCTGCAGGAGGTGGTCCAACAACTGGATTAGGATTCGCCTTAGCAGCTACCCAATCTTCATAATTTGTTTCCATTGGATCATGGTCATCTACATAAATGACATTTCCATTTGCATCGAATCCTGCATTATTGACTAAGTCATGTCCACCTTTATAAACAGCCTTCAAATCAGGGTGATTGTAGTCAATACCAGTATCCAATACACCGACCTTAACTTTTTGGCCTGCACGAGGACCTGATTTAATAATGCCTGTATGACCCTCAGCTTGAAGTTTATCTAATCCTAATAAAGAAAGCCCTGTTGTAGGCTTGCCTACAGATTCACTTGTCTCTAAAGCTTTTGGAGTAGATCCTTCAGCAACCGTATATTCTATTTGAGACCAAACAGAAGCAACTTCTGGATTTTTGGCAATATTTTCAACTAATTTTGCAGGTAGTGATAAAGCTACTCCATTAAATGCTTCTGAATATTCTCGTGTAATACTCATAGCCGTTTTAACAGATTTCCCGCCAATTATTTGCGTTTTAGGCTGCGTATTCACAAAGCTTTTAAATTTAGCATGAGAATCTTTAACCTTTTTTTGTGCGTCGGAATATTCGCTTGCAAAAGCTTTACTATTTACAGTTGCTCCACCTTTAGCCAACGATTTCTTAATGATTTCTATCTTAGCTGGGTCTTCTTTAAATTGAACAATCACGTTAATATTTTTTGAACTACGTAAATCTTTTTGGTCCACATGGATTTTTTGAGCGTTATCTGCTCCAGTGAGTTTATTAATGTTTGCTTTTTGCTCAGGAGTAAGACCTTCAAGAATACGGTTTACTTCTTTTGCATTAAAGGTTTCACTGGATGGWCTTTGCTGATTTTGCTTCGATTCAGCATGTACATGTGTTAAAGCCTGAGGTAATGCAATGTTTAATAGCATTACACTTAACGCAAAGAGCGAAAATACTTTCTTTGCTTGTCTCTTACTAAATTTTTTACTGAGCGTTCCTGTAAAAATCTTACTGATTTTTTCCCTCTTCATACCGCATCCCCTTGTCCTTATGTAATTGTTTTTTCTCTCTTAACTTATATTCTTTACAAACAAGTCTTTTAAAGAAGAATCCATGAAACTAGTTAACTTGATTCCGTCTTTCATCATCCCATATTTCTACTTTTCCGAAAATTAAACATAGGATGTAAATGTTGTTGTTATTAGTTCTATACCAGTATAAAACAAAAGCACTACCCCACGACTTTTTATTTAATCATTCATCTTTTGCGTATAAAAATGGCACCATGCACCGAACATGAAAAAACCCAAGTGATTCATCCTCACTTGGGTCGCAATCGATTTATTGTTTGAGAACCGTTACTTGTTTAGGCTTTGTCGTTACTTTAAAACCGTCTTTTGTCACGACATCAACTGATATAGAATACGTTCCATTTTGAAGGTCCGTATTAGGTATCCATTGTGTTTTCAGTGAATGTTCATTTTCTACTTTAAACGAATCGACTATCTTTCCACTTGCATCTTTAACATTAATTGTCCAGTCTACTCTGGCAAAAGCCCAGGCATTAATTTTTGCAGGTTTGCTTTTGTTAATATCTGCAGTTGGAGTGATACTGATCGTTTGAACGGCCATATTTGGATTAATATAGCTCGGATCTCCCCAAACTTTGTACGATTGATTTCCTGCATAATCAATGGCTAGAATAATAATACTTTTCGGTTCTGTATTAACTAAGAAAGATTTTTGCTCAAGACCTAGTGAATAATGTTGTCCATTCACCCATACAATTGCAGAATTAAAGTCACTTGCATTGTCTTGCGGATTGAAGGAGATTTCATATTTTCCGTTCTTTGGCGTTACTGAAATATCTGAAACGGTCGGAGCGACAGAATCTACCGTAATTGGCATTTTAACAATCTGTGGTTTTGCGTTTAAATAATCTAATGTTGTTTTGACAACATATTGATAAACACCATCAGGTACATATTGTCCGGATGAGTCTTTCATATCCCATTTATATCCGCCATAATTTGTATCCCCATATGACATTATATTTTTTCTAAATTTCCATGGAGTACCAGTATATTCACTAAAATCGCCTAAATTTTTAATGAGATTTCCAGATTGATCTTCAATATACATTTCAACTTTGTCTAAATTACGTAAGGTTTGGAATGACGGATAGATACCATCGAGTATATAGTTTTTCGAGAATGCAATATGGTTAAGACTGAACTTGCCAGTATACGGGTTATATCCCAATGGATATCTTTCTGCATTCTCATCCCAAAGGGCCGTATATCCTACAAATGCATCCTTCTCCCATGCAGGTGCGTCGATATTTCGTGGTTCATCCCATTTTCCATAGAAGCCCATATAAGGAACAGTTAAAGGCACTGCTTTATCTTGGTCTTTGGCTACTGGAACTAGACGAACAAATCCTTCTACAAAACTATTTTTCTTTAAGGAATCTGGTAAATTTACATTAACAGTTAGCATTTTTGTTTGACCTGGTTTAATTTTAACCAATGCTCCAGTTTTATCTGTTACTACATTATCATTTACAGTGACAGTCGCACCATTAATACGTTCACTAGTTAATGTTAAATACTCTTTTGAATCCAATTGCCCATCACTATCTAAATCGAATTCCTTCATTTCAGTCTTATCTTTCAATAGATCTACATAAACATTGTATTCAATATCATCACTATTTTTTTTACCCTTAGGTGTGTCGAATGCTTCCATGTTTAATTTAAAGCTTGTGTTTTGACCGATTTCCTTTAATGCAACCGCTCCAGCTTGTTCTAAAGGCGTGTTTCTACTTGTCACAATGACTGGTGTATTAATGGCATTTTGAATTTTCATTATCCCAGACCCTTGTACACGTGGTGAATATGGAACTTCTCCATTTGTCCTTGGATCCATGGCAATATTAGCTGTATTCATTAAAGCAAGTTTTGCTTTTAAAACTGTATCTTCTGAATGGGTTAATCCTTTTTGATAAAGGGCCTGCAATAACAATGCTGAGCCGCCTGCAACATGAGGAGTTGCCATCGATGTACCGCTCATCACTTCATAATCATTTCCTGGTATAGTTGAATAAATATTTCCACCAGGAGCAGAAATTTCCGGTTTAAAATCTAATGTACTTGGAGATCCAAAGGATGAAAAAGAGGACATCGTGTCTTTCGCTGGATTCTCTACCCAAGTATCGCCTGCAAAGTTCATGCTTAAATATTGACCACTTGGCAGACTATTCATTTTACTCAGTAATGCTTCACCTACAGCTTTGCTAGTTGAAGCCGTTGGTACTGCAGTTGGCGTTACTGGTAGAGAAGAATAATCTGACCATACTGCAGGTGGTATCATAATAATAGCCTTTGCTCCTGCACTCTTTGCAGTAAACTGAATGGTTGAAACAGTACTATATGGATTTAATAGTTTAACTACGGCAATGTAGTCAGTTTTGTCTT
The DNA here is from genome assembly GCF_056401835.1 of Paenisporosarcina sp. P4_D4. NCBI lineage: Bacteria > Bacillati > Bacillota > Bacilli > Caryophanales > Caryophanaceae > Paenisporosarcina > Paenisporosarcina sp. P4_D4. The sequence goes on from NZ_JBFUIO010000010.1 coordinate 19,574, forward strand.
TAGGATAATCTGATGCATTCTTCCCTTCCCCAACATTCACCAAATCATAAGGTACATCTGGTGAAAGAACCTTAGAGACTTTAAAATTATACGATGCTGGAAATTGCGTTTGATCTTTGAACGGCACTGAAAAACCACTTGGATCTGCTAATGCATTTAAATGAAGTTTAGTATTTTCATAGGAAGCAACCGATAATGCATATGGACTTACACCTGGTGCACCAACTGTTCCAATATCCGGATTTTCCGCATATGGTCTTAATGAAGAGAGAATAATATTATTCTTTGTACTATAGGCTGTATTACCAGCTGCCACTACAACAAGGGTGCCTTGTTCTGTCGCAACTCGGATTGATTTTTGGATCGGATCAAAATCTTCATCTACATAGCCTGCATCAACACCTAAACTCATGTTGATTACATCTGCACTCATTGTGACTGCATGCTCAATTCCTGCGATAATATCATCCTCATAGGCACCACCGCCATTATCAGAAAATACCTTCTCAGCTAATAGTTGAACACCTGGTGCAACTCCAGCGACAGCACCCTTCGTTTCGTCGCCATTTGCTCCAATTGTACCGGCCACGTGTGTACCATGCGGACTGCCTTTTGTTCCCGGAATGACATTGGTATCATTGTCTGCCCAATCATATCCTGTTGGAACTTTTTCGGAATACCAAATTTCGTTTACGTCTGTCTCAGTAAATTTTTGATTAATTTTATCTTGAGTCCATTTTTCTTTCGCTTTAGCTGTGTCAGATAGATTCATATCTTTGTGCGTATAATCAATCCCGGAATCTACGACCGCTACTACTAATCCTTCACCTTTATAACCATATTGTTCCCATACTTTTTGAGCTTGTACCAATTCTTTACTTGCTGCCATATTTTCCTGGAAAATTCTAGCGACGTGGACATTCGTAACCCCTGGAATAGACTGGATATCTTTTATATTTTGGAACTCTGTTTCTACACTGAATCCGTTAAACCCTTCGAAAAAACGATGCTTCACTTTAATAGGAGCATTTGATTTAGAATTTTTTTCTTTTGAGATTTTTTCGATTACTTTATCTTGTTTTTGTTTATATAAAGCTTTTTTGTTTTTGGCTGTTTGCTCATTTTCAGTTGGTTGTTCAACTTCTACGATTAAGCGAACAGTATCATTCGGTTTATATGCTGTAGCCAAACCTTCTTTTTTAACGTCTTTATATAATGAATCTTCTTGACCTGTTTCGATCATATCCTTATCAAAAAATAATTGTCCTCCTTGTTCCACAATTTCTTCAAACATTTGCGACTTAGCTGGCGTAACATCACCTTCTGCAGAAACGGCAACTGATGAAAATAATAAGGAAGTCATCGCTGCTGTGGTCATGACTTTCCATGCCATCATTTTTCTTTTTTTCATGAACCTATCTCCTTTTTCTTATAAAATTAAAAATAAATGAAACTAGTAAACTTCAAATCTATCTTTATTATTTCACTTTTTTACTTTTCTGAAAATTAACCATAAGGTATAATTGCTACAGCTTTTGGTTCTATACCAACATAAAACAAAAGAACTATCCGCACCTTGTCTAGGCGCAGGATAGTTCTTTAAGAAAAAGGAACAAGTTGATTTTGAACGGCATAAATGACTGCTTGTGTACGGCTTTTCACATTCAGCTTTTTGAAAATCTTATTGATGTGAATTTTAACTGTCTTGTCACTGATAAATAGGACTTCAGCAATTTCTTTATTGCTAAGACCTTTGACCAATTCAAACAGTACTTCTTTTTCACGATCTGATAGCACATTTTCGTTACGTTCTGAATTTGTTTGATGATACGTTATCAGCTTTTGGGTCATGCGAGGATGAATAACCGAATCCCCTTGTGATACCTTTCGAATAGCTTCTACCACTTGTTCAGATGACGAATCCTTCAATAAATAGCCATCTGCACCCGCCCGAAGTGCTTCCATTAAGTATTCATCATGTTCAAACATCGTCAATATAAGAACGCGGCAATTCGGATACTGACTTTTCACGAGGGACGTGACCTCAATGCCATTTTTTCCAGGGAGATTGATGTCCATCAAAATAAAATCAGGTCTACACTCCTCTACTTTCTTCAATACCTCCTCCCCGGTAACGGCTTCTCCTACGACTCGGATGTCGGATTCGAGATCCAATATGCTCCGAAGTCCATCACGCAAAACAGCATGATCATCCACTAGTAATATTTGAATCATGATACTCCTCCCCTGTTTCTGAATTTGGAATTGACAATGTAATTTCTGTACCTTTTCCTACTGAACTATCAATCTGAAGGGTAGCTCCCAGTTGTTCAGCTTGTTCATTTATATACAAAATGCCATAATGAGGCTCATGTTTCGATTTAATCATGGCTTCAAAAAGGGAAAAGCCAACCCCGTTGTCCTTCACCTTTAAAAGTGTATGTTCACGTTGATAGCTTAGGAGAATGTCAACCTTGTCCGCTTTTGCATGTTTTACAATGTTCTGCAAGCTTTCCTGTAAAGTATCAAAAATAACTCGTTCTTTTGAAAAACTGAGTGTACGAGAACGGCCTCTTTCATGATAAGTAATGGCCAGATCATATTCTTGTTTTATAGATTCAATTTTATCAGCAATTGCTTGTTTTAGCCCTAGCCTTTGGGTAGGATATGGCTTTAAAGCAAAGATAGAATACCGAACTTCACTTAAACTATTCCGTAATTTTTTTATGCTTTTGTCTACCACTTGCTGCATGTTTCCTGATTGATCTTCGGATTGCTTCTGAGCTGATTCCAGCTGAAATATGACCCCAGCTAATACTTGTGCAATTCCATCGTGGATTTCACGGGCTAGTCGATTTCTTTCTTCCAAAATAACTCGCTTTTCCTGTTCAGAGACGAGCGACCGTGTTTTAAGCAAGCTACCCAAATGATTGGCAAACGTAGCTAAAGACTGTATATCTTCGGTAATAAAACTCGCCCCCCTGCTTTTGCCTGCAACAAACATTCCAACCAACTCATTATTGACTTTAAGAGGTAAGTAGACGAGGGAGCGTATGACATCTTCAAATACTTCATCTCCAGGAGCCATACCCGTTTTCCAATCAGTAACAACAAAGGTTTGGGCTATCTCCTCAAAATTCGGATGCAGATCAAACGAACTTGAAATATTGGAATGTACTTTTCCATCCTTTAACAGAATCTGCCAGTCCCCTTCATCTTTTGCCCATAAAGCATATGCTTGTATTCCCAAGAATCCTTTAAGTGATTGTTTCATCTGATGTAAGTTTCCGGCAGACAGACCCTGACTCAACTCCGTTGTAATAGAAAAAAGTTTATATAATCGTTCTTTTTCAATCCGTATTTGCCAGGAGAAAGAACTAATGATGCAAATGGCTACAAGCGGAAAAAAGAAGAACGGAACAGTAATTCCATCCATCTCTCCGCGATATCGATGTTCTAAAATATATATAAGAAAGGCGTAGAATAAACAAAAACTTGCACTCAAAAATACTAACAAATTTTTCTTGTGCCATTGTTCTCGCGTGTATGGCTGGGGAAGAAGCACCATTAAAAGATCGAATAAAAGGGTGTTGATAGAGCAAAAGAATACGGTAAATAAAAGCGTGCTTATTAATTCTTCATATAAAAAAGGCAGGTTCATCTCCGTAATAAAAAAAGAAATACATTGTTTGGACAACCACTCTGCTAGAGTGATACTTAAAGCAAGTTGAGTACTATTAAATAGTATTCTTTGCATGTGAAAACGGCGAAGGGACTGGGAAAATACCATTACACACACAGAAGCAATGACAGTTATATGTATCCCAAACCCCCAAATCATTGGATAAATGAGCGTAAGGCTGGGCGTGATTCCGCTTCTCCCAATGCGGAAAGGAAAATACTCAATAATCCCCATAAACACAGCTAACAGCAAAAGGATTATTAATTCAGAAGGCATTTCACTTTTAAATAGGGAATTGATAACAGCAATCATACCAAGAAAAGAAATAGAATAAAGATAAAAACTCGCTATTTTTTCTCTCATAGATATAGAGTCTATCTTTTTCAAAACAATCCCTTCCTTTATCTCAACGAAATATAAGATTACTATTATTATGCATCAAAAAACCGGCACTGGCAAAATGAAGAAATTCCCCACTAGTCAATAACCGGCTGTGCTCCTAGACACAGTACTAGTATAAAGCTTAAATCTTCATTTGCCTGTTCATCAAATGTTGTAATTTTAATCACACTTTCACACTAGACCGTATAGTACAAAAGATATATACGATTCCCATCACATGCCATCAAGCTAGAAGCTACTATTTTAAAAAAAGGCTACTTTTCTGGTAGCCTCAGACTGTAGACAAAAAATAAAAAGAGTGAATATAACTGTATACTAATGAAAAAGAGCGTATGCAAGAAAATGTTGATTTCCTTTGCGGCGGACGCGTTTCGCGGGGCACGGCTTTAGTCTCCTCGTCACTAGAAAAACCGGTGCTCCTGCATCGCTTCGCTAGCTTCGTCGCAAACGAATAGTGCAAACTTACATTTGCACTATTCGTTTCCTGTGGGGCCTTCAGCTCGTGCTGTTCCCGCTGAAAAGATTAGGACCAAAGGCAATTTGATCCTAATCTTTGCGACGAGTAACCGCAGGAGCAGATGTTTTCAGACGCCTCCACTCCAATCAACGGATTTCGCTTCTGTTTGCGTATCTCTTCATATTATTTCATTAGTAAGATGGTCAGCTATTTCTGAAGACTCCTGCGGAAAAACGAAATAAGCTAGACCCCACAGGCACAGCTGTCATAGACAGCTGTGCCGAGGAGGCTAGCGTTTCGTCCGCGGAAAGCGAAAGAAATAGCCGACCATAATTTTTTCGATAGAGTGCAAAAGATAAGAATGCGAATACTTTTATATTGATTAATATTCTTTTATCAACAAGCCTGAGGCTTCTTTTCAGGTAGCCTTTGTTTTGTTCCTTTATATTATTCAGAAAGTCTAGAGTAGAGAAAACAGAGCCTTACTCTATGGCCCTGTTTTCTTAATTGGTCCCTGGCCATTGGACAATATTTATCATGAATCCGTCTAATCACAATTCGGCTGGGTTCCTTGTGATAACGTTACTCCTTTTTTATAATATTCGTTTTTCGTTTCTTTAGGAACCATACTTCCACCGGTAGCCCACATAAGATGTGTAGCATTTTTCATTTTATCTGTTAAGTTATGATTTTGTATGTATTCTTTTCCTTCTTTTTCAGTCCATAACTTTACCGGCCCTATTACACCGGCTAATGCGGAAGGTTCGAGGTGAATATTTTCTGTATCGACCAATGCGCTTAATAGTTTAAATAATTCATCATCACTAACCGTATAACTTCCGCTTAATAAAGGCTCGATGGTTTGACCAACGAATCCTGATGGCCTTCCTACCGCAAGGCCGTCTGCTGATGTGATATTGTCAATTCCAAAATCTTGTACAGAGACTTTATCATGCAGACCTGTTACTAGCCCAAGTAACATACATGGAGAATGTGTAGGCTCTGCAAAGAAGCAATGTACTCTATGTTGATACATTAGTTTTAAACCAAAAGCCACTCCTCCTGGCCCACCGCCTACTCCGCATGGAAGGTAAACAAATAGTGGATGGTTTTCATCTACAGTTACATTTAAATCTTCTAATTGTTTTTTTAGTCGAATTGCTGCCACTGCATATCCTAAAAACAAATCGCGAGAGTTCTCGTCATCAATGAAGTGGCAATTTGGATCACTATCAGCCTGTTTGCGCCCCTCTTCGACCGCTTTGCTGTAATCTTCCTTATATTCAATCACCGTTACTCCTTTACTTTTAAGGAGATCTTTCTTCCATTTCTTTGCATCCGCAGACATATGGACCGATACTTTAAAACCTAATTTGGCACTCATTATGCCTATACTTAACCCTAAATTGCCTGTAGATCCGACGGCAATGGAGTAATCGGAAAAGAAGTTTCTAAATTTATCGCTATCAAGGATCGAATAATCATCCTCTACTGATAATAAACCATGTTGAATCGCCAACGTTTCTGCGTGTTTCAACACTTCGTAAATGCCGCCGCGTGCTTTAATGGAACCTGAAATGGGAAGGTGGCTGTCACATTTCAACAAAAATGTCCCTTCTAATGGATGCTCATAGGTGTTTGATAACTGTTGATGCATCGCCGGGATGGGTACAATCGGAGATTCAATGATTCCGTTGAGGTTTCTTGTTTCAGGAAAAACTTTAGCAATGTAAGGAGCAAAACGCTTGAGCCTTTCCTCAGCATCTTTTACATCTTTATCATTAAGTGGAAGTTTCTTACCCTCTGTTTGAAACGGTTCATATTTAGGATTTGACCAAAACACTTCCTTTGTAGCAACTAACTCGTTTATTAAAGGATATTCTTTTATCCAATCTTGAATAGTTTTCATCTCTCTTCGCCTCCATAGGGATCGTACCTTTTTCTGTATCTACTTATTGCCATTTAATACCCTGATATTAATGTCCAGAAGTCATTTTAATACCTACAGCCCCTGTAATTATACACATAATCAATAGGGTTAATCTTAAACTTCTAGGTTCATTAAAGAATATCATTCCTGCTAAAACACTTCCAACAGTGCCGATAGCGGTCCATATTGCATAGGCAGTTCCCACTGGAAGAGAAGTTAATGACAAAGAAAGAAAATAAAAGCTTAAACTCCCAAAAAAAAGACACGCTACAGAGGGGAGAATTTTTTTAAATCCGTCTGCAAGTTTCAAGCTTATAACACTACCAATCTCGGCAAATCCGGCAATAAGAAGAAAAATCCAATCCATCGAATCATCCCCTAACCTTATATAAATCATTTCATTTTCTTTAATGTTTAGGTTGTGCTGGACCTATTTTTATTCCAATTATTCCTAGTATCATTAAAGCCACAAAAAATACTTTCAGTGGATTAATGGTCTCTCCCCAAAAAAGCATCCCAGTTACTACAGTTCCCACCGTTCCCAATCCAGTAAAAATGGCGTAACCAGCTCCTAAGGGAATTGAGTGTAAAGCCTTTGAAAGTAAAAAGAAACTAAAGATTATGATAATTATCGTTACTATACTAGGTATAACTTCGGTGAATCCGTGTGAATATTTAAGACCGATCACCCAGACAATTTCCAAAAACCCTGCCATTATGATATATATCCATGCCATTTTTTATCGCTCTCTCCTTTGGCATTGACACTTATTTTTGAACTACGAAGTTCTCCATATATCGATAAATCGCATGAGCTACCCCATCCTCGTCATTTTTAAGGGTTGTCGTTGTACAAACAGTTTTTATGACATCTTTCGCATTTCCCATCGCTACGCTGTATCCAACTTTCTGGAACATGGATAAATCATTGTTGCTATCCCCGATTGCCATAGACTGATCTAAGGAGCCATTCATCAAGATAGCCAATTTTTCGAGGGCCATTCCTTTTGAAGCACTTTTACTTGTAATTTCAATGTTATGATCAGCAGATGAAACAACCATCAACTCATCAAACTTTTTGAATTGGTTCCATGCATCCTCTAACTTCTTCTTATCAAAAGAACATGCTAATATGTTATAGAATTCTTCCTCCTGTTTTAAGATATCATGATAGTTTTCAACTAAAACATATCCAAACTGGTCAAATTGCCTTTCCGCTACTTCAACTAATTCTTTCATATCTGTATTCAACTCTGCGCTTTTCAAACTATTAATCTCATTCTGGAAATGTTCTCTTCCCTTTTTAAGAGTATAAATGGCTTTATCAGTAAACACTTCGTAATAATAATTCCGTTCATCTAGCCATTGGAGAATAGATTGGACACAATCTTTAGTTATCGTAACAGAAGAAATGCACTTCCCGCTTTTCGAATGAATAGTTGCGCCATTTGTCCCAATTACAAATGGGGAAATCCCGGCTTTTTCACAAATTGTTTGAACGTCAAAGTAAGCCCGCCCTGTTGAAATAACTACTTCAAAGCCTCTATCTTGGGCATATTGAATCGCCTTTATATTTTCTTCACTAATTTCATTCATGTCGTTTAATAATGTTCCGTCTAAATCTATCGCAATGAAATTCATGGCTAAATAGCTCCTTTTCTCATTCTAGCTATTAATTTATCTTTCTAGCTTTATTACCTACTATCAATAAAAATCTAATCAAAAAAGAGAGAGAACTCGCTCTWCCATCTCGATATGTCCTTTTATAGATTGACTATGCTAGATTCCAATTGATTTCCTCTAATTTTGAATGATTTCTCCATTCCTCTGGAAATGGTTGCTCGCTGACAATCACATCGACTTTTTCTAGAGGACAAACTTTACAAAACGTTTCAACACCAATTTTAGAGTAATCGGTTAGCAATATAACTTGCTTTGATACMTCGACCATCTTGCGTGAAACTAATGTTTCATGTAAATGATAATTACTAACCCCACTTTGAATGGAAACACCACCAGCTGAAATGAACGCTTTATCAATATTAAATTGATTTAACATTTGTTCTGTGAGACTGCCGCTTATAGATTGATGCTTTGGATCAATTTGTCCTCCTAATAATAGAATTTGTCCTGTAAACTTATTTTGATTGAGCTTTTCGGTTAACACAGACGACACAGGAAGAGAATTGGTTAAAATCGTAATGTCTTTTTTATTTTCAATACACTGCGAAAATTCAAGCATGGTTGTCCCTACATCGATGGCAATCACATCTCCGTTAGAAATGAGTTCTACTGCTTTTTTTCCAACCTTGACTTTCGCTTCTTGATTCACTGTTGTACGCTGTGTAAATGGAGGCTCCTCATATTCAAAGACTGTTTTAATCGCTCCACCGTAAACCCTTTTTAAAAGTCTTTTTTCCTCTAATATCATCAAATCGCGTCGAATCGTTTCCTCTGAAACATCAAACTGATTAACTAATTCCATCACTTTTACTTTTCCCATTATGTTAAGTTCTTTTAAAATTTCATTCTTTCTTTCTTCTGGAAAAACAGACATATTTCTTCCCCCGTGATCATTAATAATTTAAAAAATAATGCATTCTTTCTTCGGTACAAGAATATGAACGTGTGCTCCTTGCTCAAACATATTCCCTCGGTGGTGAAGATAGTCTACAAGGAAAGCGGACTCCTCTGTTTCTACTTCATATCTTAAAACATTCCCTATCATGGAAACATCTTTAATAAACCCTTTAATTACCCAGTTCTCTTGTAAATCCACGCTATCGTCACCAACAGAAACTAATTGTAAAACTTCAGGACGAATCGCGACTTCATTCCCTTTTATTTCTGTGCTGCGAACAAGTTTACGGAAAACTTCCAAATTACAAACATTATAATTTCCGATAAATTTTGCAACAAATGTATTGACTGGAGAAGTATAAATTTCTGATGGAGAACCGGATTGTACAACTTGTCCTTTATTCATGACAAAAATTCGATCAGACATCGTCATTGCTTCTTCCTGATCATGAGTAACAAAAATAGTTGTAATATCTAATTCTTTCTGTATTCTCTTTAATTCTTTTTGCAAACTTTTTCTAATTTTCGCATCCAATGCACTTAACGGCTCATCCAAAAGCAGTACTTTCGGCTCCATGACAAGCGCACGTGCAAGAGCAACCCTCTGCTGTTGCCCGCCAGATAACTGATGAGGATAAGACTCTTCTTTTCCTATTAAATCAACCATTTCAATCATCTTTTTCACTCTTGATTTAATATTTTTTACCTTCTTCATTTTAAGGCCGTACGCGATATTGTCAAAAACGCTCATATTCGGGAAAAGCGCATAAGACTGAAATACCATACCGACTTCACGCTGACGCGGTGATAAATTAGTAATCTCTTTTCCATCAATTAAGATTCTTCCTAAATCTACGTCTTCAAGCCCCGCAATGGAACGTAATAATGTGCTTTTTCCGCATCCGCTTTGCCCAAGAAGTGTAGCAAATTCTCCTTTTTTTAATATTAAAKAAATGTCATTTAAAACGACTTGATTTTCATACCCCTTAGTCACTTGATCAATGGTTACATAGCTCATTATTTTTCACCCTCTAAAGTAGTATTTTTATGAAATGAAAGAATTTGCTTCTTATTTGACACGACAGTTTTTTTTTCGTTTTTAAACGTAAGTTTTAATACAGTCCCCGTTAAAAGCAAAATCATTGAATAATAAGTAATAACAATTGCACTTGTTAAGTGACCACTACTATTTAGTTTGTCGGCAAGATAAATTTGAAGAGTTTCAAATCGGCCTCCGACAAGCAAATTGGCAAAAGCAAACTCACTAAATAAAAGAGCGACTGATAATAAGGTAGAAACTAAAATACCAGATATAATATTTGGAAACACCACCGTGCGAAACGCCTGGAATTTTGTAGCACCGAGTAGTTCAGCTGCATCAACAAGTTGCACAGCATTAAGCGTACGAAGACTGTTCCGAATACCTTGATACATAAATGGCAGTATCGTTATGAAATAAGCACCGATTAAAATCCAAGGTGTTCCGGCAATTTGAATCGGTCCATCCGAATATATCTTGATTAATCCAACCGCTCCAACAATGGGTGGAATTCCGTAAGGAAGCATAGCTGCTGCTTGAAGTAATCCTTCCCATTTACTGAAATATACCGTGATGATAAAGATAGTCKGAAGCATAATAACAACACTAAGACCTACAGACATGACAATTAAAAAGAGAGTTCGTCCAAAAGCATCATAAAACCGTTCATCTTTAAATAATTCAATATACCATTGCATTGTATAACTCTCAGGTAAAATGGTATGATCCCATTTACCGGCAATCGAGAATAAAAATGTTCCTACAAGAGGAATTAATAAATAGATAACTAATATCCCTACAATCACTTTATGAAAAGTCAATGAATATTTCATCGTAAATCCCTCCTAATGCGACGCATCATTCGTCCGTTAAACCACATCGCCCCTATCATAGTCGCCGCTAGAAGAACTCCCAACGCACTACCTAACTGCGGCTTTAAGGCAACGTCACTAGCAACTAGAGAGGCAATTTGCAATGACAATAAGTTATAGTTGCTGCCGACTAATGCATAGGCTGTAGCGTAAGCTCCCATCGCATTAGCAAACAAAATACTGAATGTACCTACAATACTAGGTAAAAGAACTGGAATCCCAATGTGAAGCCAAAATGATCCTGTTGACCCTCCTAATAATGAAGAGGCTTCTTTCCATTGTTTCTTAATTCCTTGATAAGACGGGTAGATGAGCATAACAGCAAGCGGAATTTGAAAATAAACATAAACAAGAATGAGGCCTGTCCATGAATATAAATTAAAATCCGCAAACACATCCCAACCAATCTTAGAAAAAAGCAACGTAAACAACCCATTGTTTCCAAGTAAAATAATATATGAAAATGAAAGGGGAATTCCCTCAAAGTTCGATGTCATATTGGTAATCATTAGTAAGCGATTTTGAATTTTTTGTGAGAATTTTGTAAACGAATATGCTGCAATGACTGCTATAATCACAGAAGTTACAGCAGAAATTAAGGAAATGACAAGGCTATTTTGAATGGCTTGTAAGTAAAATTTGCTTTTAAATATAGTAAGATATTGATTAATCGTAACTTGAATTCCATCGTCTGCATAAAAACTATTTTTAATCATTGCTACTAATGGTCCTATTTCAAATGCAATCACAAACATAATAAATGGCAGTAAAAGAGCTAATAAGTAAATTTTTTGTTTTTTTATTTTTCGCAAGACTTCTCGCTCCTCCATGTTCTTTAACAATTTGGAATTGGTCTAACAATACGTTCGTTAAACCAATTCCAATCCACCTACATTCTTCATTTTAATGTTGAATCGTGTATCTTTTTTAAAGGGTCATTTTTCCTTTCAGTCCTGGCAATTGATATGAAATCATCTTATTGGATGGCTCAATATTTAAAAGTTCACAAACGAGCGGTGCAAAAGCTAATTGCGGAACCACTTCACTGTAAACGCCAGGCTCAACTTTTGGACTAATGATAAAGAGCGGTACATCTCGCTCACCGTCAGTTATACCGCCATGGTTGCCATATTCACTCATGCCATGATCAGATGTAATTAAAATGTGGTAACCTTCTTTGATCCAAATTGGCAAAAGTTGTGCCAACAAGCTTCCCATTTTTAAGATTTGTTCACGATATTCTTTCGATTCCGAACCGAAAATTTCTCCTTTTACATCTACACCGAGCGGATGAATATAGAGAAAGTGTGGGTCATGCTTTCTTCTCAAAGCTTCTGCATCCATTAACACATGACTATCTGGATAGTCATCATCCCAATAAAATTTCCCATATTGAATTGGCTTAGACTCATCCTCTTGCTCACGATCTTCAATAAAATGGAATGGCGCGCGATTATAAAGTTCACTTACCCAGTAATAAGATGCCGTTCCGTTTCTTAAGCCGTTTTCTTTCGTAAGATGAAAGAGACTTTTCTCAGTAGATAAACGAACGGCTTGATTGGACGTAATTCCATTCACTGATGCCGGTGTACCCGTTAGTAACACTTCATATAATGGACGGGAAAGACTTGGGAGTTCCGACTTTACTTTGTAAAGTGCTGCCTGATTTGTTTCAACTAGATGTTGAATAAATCCAAGAGCCTCACATGCTTTATCGTATCTCATACCATCAACAACAATTGCTATTACTTTATTTGACATGGACTAACACCTCTTCTTGCCAAAGTTGCGGTAAATTTTTTGCCGTTTCTTCCCAAGCTTTGTAATCTTCAATTGGTTTTGCATTTTTGTACTGTACTTCTGGAACCATTTTTTCAGCTACTTCTTTCGGAAGTTCTACATCGCGAATTGGACGGGCAAATCCTTTAGCTAAGTTAATTTGTCCTTCATCGCTTAAGATATATTCTCTAGTTGCCATCGCCGCATACGGATGCTTTGCATATTTGTTAATAATAGTTGCGTAGCCGCTTACGACTGAACCTTCACTTGGAATGGCTACTTCAAATTGATCACGGTCAATTTGGTCAGCGTAACCAAGAGCATTGAAATCCCAAACAAGGGCAACTTCCACTTCCCCTTTTTCGATGTTAGCCGGTTTGGCATCCGTTAAGCTAAGGCGACCTTGCTTGGCAAGCTTAGCAAAAAAGTCAATTCCTGGTTGGAGATTTGTTTCATCACCGCCGTAAGCGATAGCGGCAGCAAGAACGGCCATTTGGTTCTGTGTACCACGCTGAACATCTCCAACTGTTACTTTATAATCTCCTTTTAATATGTCATCCCAAGATTTTGGCGGGTTATCTACTAATTCTTTATTAGTAAAGAATGCAATCGTTCCTTGGTAGCCAACAACCCAATCTCCGTTGTCATCTTTTGCCCAGTCAGGTACCTCGTCCCAATATGAAGTTTTATATGGCGTCGTTAATTCTTTTTGTTCCGCGATTGGCCCAAAGGAAATCCCTACATCGCCGATATCAGCTGTTGCATTCTCTCCTTCAGATTCCATTTTGGCAATCTCTTCGGCACTGGATAAATCTGTATCGTTGTGTTCCAGTGTATATTTTTGCTTCACTTCATTCCACGTTTCTCCCCAGTTAGCCCATGAATCAGGCATACCAACACTATTAATTGTCCCCTCTTCTTTTGCCTTTGTTTCAATTTCTTTCAGGGTTAACGTACTTGGATCCTTAACAACTGGAGCTGCCTCCTCTTTAGAAGCTCCACAAGCAGCTAGTCCTAGTACACTCGCTCCTAACATCAAAACTTGAATAGACTTGTAACAATTCTTCTTGAATTTGTAATTCATAAAATTGCCTCCAATTAGTGTGGGATTTTTAATGTTTGCTACTGTTTGTTACGGTTTAATCATAATCATTCATTATTAATCCCACATTGATCCAATGTTAAGGTTATGTAAATCAGTTCTTTATTTGTCCAATTCATCACTTTCAGGTGGTCATGTTGTTAATGGCTTAGCTTGATTCAACAGAACCATACCCATTGAGATGATGAGAAGAATCTCAATCTTATATGGATGGATGGATTGTCCATTCGTTGCAACTGCTAGCAGTGTTGGTGATGGGGGTAACGGCAAACTGGTTTTCAGTGCAAGCAGTCGTAATCAGGGTGGTTCCCTTCTTATGTTAATCACTTCTCTCTTCCTGATTGTTTCAGTAAATCGTCTTGCTCTTCCAAAGTGGCAATAGGTTAACTCGGTTAATGCTTTCTCCATCACAAACATCCCCGCTGAATTTTTCTGTCAGCGGGGATTTGATAGGTTCACTATTAGTACTTACTAGTCGGTGTGAATTAATTAAACTAATGCAAAGTAAGCACCAATCAAACCAAACCCAAGAAGTGTCAGTATAAAAATTTGTTTGGATGTTGCCTCGTGAATGGATTCAATTAATATCTCTTTTACCGTTACCATATAAATCATCCCAATGGACAGACTGATAAAAGTTGACCAGAGAAGAGGATAATCCATCCCTAATTTACTTCCTACATACGCACCACCCGCAACTGGCAATGAAACAAGCATTGTAAATATCAACAATGTCCTTTTCCTCACTCCCGCTACAAGTAATGGAGTGAAGACGATCATCCCCTCCGGAATATTATGCAGGAGGATTATTTGTAGAATGGAACGAGATAAACTGGTGTCCTGAGCAGCACCTAAACTTATTCCTATAGGAATGTTATGTATGGAAATACCGATCAGCAGCAACATGCCTGTGTAAAATGCGACTCGCTTTTTCCCACCCTTTTCACTCACTACATGAAACCTGAAGAACCCGTGCAAAAAGTTGAACAAAAGCACCCCTGCTAAAAACCCTCCATTAAAAGTAAACCAATTGCCGAGCTCTATTGCTTCTGGAGCAACTTCAAAACTCAGTAACCCGAGAATCAACCCTGCACATAAACACAGAACCGCATCGGTGTTCTTCTTGAGTCCCCTAATCCCCCAAGCAATGATTCCCCCTAGACCAAAACCGAACGCCGTAAATATTGTGCCCATCGCCCAAATTGAAGCCAACCAAATCACCCTCACGATCCTTGTCTCTATGGTTATATGGGTTATGGCACGTATTTATGAACTGAAATGTAAGCCTGTAGTATTGCTGAATCAAAAAGAACCCTAAATCCAAAACAACTTGGATTTAGGGTTTCATTCACTCTTCATCAATCATTGGTTTTGGTTAGTTCCACTTCTTCGTTCCCCACGATTAATTGCAGTTTTTCCGCATGAACGAAAGATGAGATTGGAAACGTGGTTGAGATGAGGGTGTACCCTTTCTTGACCGTCATGTTAGTACTACCCGCCTCATATTCTATTCCTTGTTCATCCACCACTTTCATAATAGCGAATGGGGTTTCCGTTGGTTCTCCATCTATAGAAATGGTCAGAGAAAGGGATGTTGGATTGCCATTCGCTTTTACTATCTTAATCTTGTCAGACTCGCGTGCCACGTATTCCACGACTTCAAATGGTTTTGCAGCCTTATTCAATGGCAAATTCCACTCACCATCAATTTTTTTAAATTCTCCATTTGCATATTGTACATTTATACTTTCCACATCTATTACAGCATTTGACAATGCCGGAAAATTACCTTCCGTGGAATCAAATACCGTGTCAAATTGGGCTATACCAGTTTTCTGTTCAATAATCGGGTTCATAACATGCGCGCCAACTAAATAATCGCTTTTACCGTATAGAGGCTTTGTATCTGGAATAAATTCCACAATATATTCCCCGTCACCATTCTTCAACCGCACATCTAGGGATATCCATTCTACCTTTCCACTTAACAATGTAGGATCCTCGAACAACAACTGAAAGCTGAATCCAATTTTATTGTAATCAGAGAAGTAACTGTCGAGTGTAATCCGCACGTTCTCATTCGTTGCCGATTGATCGGTTTCTTCTGCAAACCCGGCATTCACCGCTTGTTCAATTCCTGAGTCGTTGAACTTGAAGATACCAGAAATCGCTGCTTTGACAGGTTCACTTGTCGAGGCTATCGCGACAATTAGTAGACAGCAGGCAGCTGTAGCCATTCTCGTCCAAATGATATGTTTCTTTTTCTTTTTAGATTGGAAGCGAATCTTCTCGTATGTTTGATCCAGCCTTTGCCTCACATGGTCCGGAATTTCTTTGACGAACTCGTCATTAAACTCGTTGCTCATAGCCAATCACTCCTTTTTGTTTATCATGATTGATTCGTAGTATGGCTTTCGCTCTCGAAAGTCGTGACTTGATTGTTCCTTCAGGTTCCTTTAGCAACTCGCCAATTTCCTTGATATTCATCCCGACGATGTAATACAGCTCAATGGCCGTTCTGTAATCTGCATTCAAGGAAGACAGTTCCTCTTCCAGCTCCATTTTCAATAATGCAGGATTATCTTTTTCTCGAATTCTTTCCATATCGACCAGTTGGACGGTCCTGTTATTTTTCTTCAATAGGCTATTGCAGTTATTGATTAAGATCTTGCATATCCACGTATTAAAATATTCCGGTTTTTTTAACGTCGGCAGTTTTTCAAACGCTGTCATGATGGTTTCTTGCATGGCATCAGCCACATCTTCATCGTGATTCAGATATTTACTGGCTACTCTATAAAGAACATTTTCATATTGCTTTATTAATTGGACAAATGCTTCACCGTCCCCGCTCTTCGCTTTCTTCACCAAAGCTTTCATATTCACCATCCATACACCTCCCTGTTGTCGGGACTAAGTTAGATTCCCTTGTTTCTGTTTCAAAAGATTAGATAAATAATTCGGTTCAATGGTTGCATGTCTTTAAAAATCCTCACTCGCCAAAAATGTTTCACACTATATACAACAAATCTATAATCCTTATTTTCTCACATCCATTAACTATTTTTTGTAAAGTAAAGGAGATTTTTTCCTTTATGGAGAATACATCAATTACTTGCCAACCAGAAAGGGTGCTAGGGATGTTGAAAATCAATGCGGAGATTGAAGAACTTGAGAAAGAAATCATGGATAAAAAGCAACATTTGAAGAAATTAAAAAAAGCTGCTCCGTACATTCCTGTGAAGAACTACGAGTTTATAAAAAGTGACGGTCAGTCAGTCCATTTCTTTACTTGAACTTTTTGGAGATCGCAATGAATTGATTGTTGTTCAAAATATGGGGGAATCCTGTTCATACTGCACGATGTGGGCGGATGGTTTTGTCGGAGTGTACGATTATCTTGTACTTAAAGCACCATTTGTTTTAGCTACGCCAGATTCTCCGGAAGTTCAACAATCGTTCGCTAAAGAACGAAATTGGCCATTTCCGATGGTTTCGACGATAAAAAGTAGTTTCAAAAAGGATATGGGATTTGAAAGAGACAATTACCAATATCCTGGAGTTTCGACCTTTAAAAATGAAGCAGATGGCGTCATTTATTTGGTCTCAAACGATGCATTCGGACCTGGAGATGATTATAGCTCACCATGGCACTTCTTTGACTTGTTAGATTCAGGTGTTGAAGGTTTTAACCCAAAGGCAGTGAAAAAAGGGAAGATGATCCAATCTTTATAATGAAAAAGAGCGTATGCAAGAAAATGTTGATTTCCTTTGCGGCGGACGCGTTTCGCGGGCACGGCTTTAGTCTCCTCGTCACTACGTTCCTTCGGGGCCTTCAGCTCGTGCTGTTCCCGCTGAAGTCGCCGCCTCCACTCCAATCAACGGATTTCGCTTCTATTTGCGTATCTCTTCATATTATTTCATTAGTAAGATGGTCGGCTATTTCTGAAGACTCCTGCGGAAAAACGAAATAAGCTAGACCCCACAGGCTCAGCTGTCATAGACAGCTGAGCCGAGGAGGCTAGCGTTTCGTCCGCGGAAAGCGAAAGAAATAGCCGACCATAATATTTTTCGATAGAGTGCAAAAGATAAGCAAGCTGAAACCGCTTACTCCTAAATGGAGTAAGCGGTTTTTCATTGAACAAAGCTGTATTTAGTTCTTCTTAACAAACTCAGATTTCAACTTCATAGCTCCAAAACCATCAATTTTGCAATCGATATCATGATCACCATCAACCAGACGGATACTTTTCACTTTTGTTCCTATTTTCAGGACAGATGAACTTCCTTTTACTTTCAGGTCTTTGATGACGGTTACGGAATCACCATCATTCAATACATTTCCATTTGCATCTCTAACTACTTTATCTTCATTACTATCTTCATTCTTTGATTCCAACGTCCACTCATGTGCACATTCCGGACAAACCAACATATTCCCATCCTCATAAGTATAAGCTGAATGGCATTTCGGGCAATTTGGTAAAACTGACATAAATTTATTTCCTCCAAGCATTATTTTAATTCCATAGACAAAGGTTCGTCTCAATCTATTTTTTCACGATAAGTTTTCCTTCACAAGTATACAACGCATCCCACAAATATAAAAACCCGGTCAGTTGTATTCCTGATCGGGTCTTCAAGCAAAATCGGGAAATGATTCAATCCATTTCCATTGGATTTCCTTTACGCTGACGAATTTGATAATAGTTCAATTGCTTAAATAACTCAGAAGAAGTATCTTGGTTCACTTCAAATCCAACACCGTATTCAATATCATGCAATCTTATGGACTTACGAATAATAGATCCTTCCAATAAAAAAGGACTACCTAAAATTTCAAAACGACATGTTACTGGTCTCTCCAATGGAATATCCATAGATGAGATGAATTTCAAGCCTCTCACACTTACATTTTCAATCTCTACCGGCATGAAGAAGATTGCTCCATCCAATGAAATTTCTCCATTGATTGATTGATGAAATACCACTCGAAAAAACTCGCGACGATTCTCGCTCATTTCGTTTCCCTCCAGTTAATAATAACTTCTATCACATATATAAATTAACGAGCAACCCTTTGATTTCACCGACCAAACGAAGCGTATTAAGACCTTCATTTTCATCATTTAATACTTCATCCTGGACTTCAATGAGTTTCTGATCAATCACTTCCACTAATTGATGCGTTTTCATTCCACCACTTTGATTGAAGCTTTGTTTTTCGGACAATTGCAACCCTAAACTTAAGGATTCCCCGATGAACTGCTTTACTAAGTTTTTATAATCCAAGAGGTTTTCAAGGGTTCTTTGCTTAGCCAGCCTCTGCCCTTGTGAATCCACACGAGACATTAATTGATTTAAAGAATCCAGGTGCAATTTAGTCTGTGATTTTCTCATCATGTTGGCAAAAGAATCGGATGTCTTACTTTCCACTGCATTTTTTGAAATCCTGTCGTTTGAAAAGTTCGTTTGCATTCCAATACGCAAATGAAACACCTCATTCTACTTTTGATAACTTTGCTTTTTCTTGAACATATTCAGGACAAGCTCCACTTCTCCCAGATCAATCTGCAATACTTTGGCAATTTGCTTTTCAGAAAAACCTTGTTTATACAATTTCAACATTTTATCATTTTCCTGATCATTGACTGCAGACGCTTCGGTGTACGCCTGCTTTACATCGTCTTGCTCCCCCAAAGGAAACGTCTTAGCGGAGCTATCCGTCGTTACGGTGTTGAGTTTTTCTTCCAACATTCGGATTCTCTCATCGAGTTTACTATCTTTCACTCGAATATAGTCGATCATTTTCTCATAAAGTTCATCATTTTCTTTTTCCACACTCGTCACGAATTCTTCCATGCTTCCGTGAATGGCGTCTATATCTTCTTTCATTTGAGCCCTTTTTTGTTTCAATTCGGCTAATACAAGAAATGACCTGATATTCACCAATATAACTAAAATAATCATTGCGATCAGAAACCAGTCCAAGGGTATCACCTTATCCTTCTATCCTTTTTGAAATCAATAGTTTTCGTGTATTGCCAGTGTCGCTGACCTTAAACGAAGTATTGCTTTAGAGTGCATTTGGGAAACTCGAGATACACTTACACTGAGCACTTCCGCAATTTCCGTTAATTTCAGTTCCTCGAAATAGCAGAGTGAGATGACAAGCTTTTCTTTTTCTGGCAAGCGTCCAATCGCATGTGACAATGATTCTTTAATCATCTGTGCTGTTAAATGGCGTTCCGGCGATTCCGCTTGATCGTTTTCAATCATTGAATATTTTCCGACCTGATTATCCTCATCGTAGACAGTCTCATCGATTGATATCATGGTAGACAGTGCCGCTTCTGAAACCGTTTTGTTCAGTTCTGCTTTTGTAATCCCTAAATAATCACTGACTTCCTCATCTGTAACAGAATCATTTTTCTGCTGCTCGAGAATTGCGTAGGCATTTTCGATTTTCTTCACTTTATCCCTTACGGAACGTGGTAACCAATCGCTATGCCTCAGTCCATCAATGACCGCTCCTTTGATTCGCCATGACGCATATGTTTCAAACTTCATATCTCTATCCATATTGAATTTATCAAATGCATCAAGCAGTCCCTCATATGCGAAACTACGAATGTCGTCCTTATCGACTGTTTTAGGCAAACTGATCTTAAATCGTTGAACGATGTAATCAACCAACGGTAGATAGCGCTCGACTAAATATTCACCCGCTTGTGGATCACGCTGTTTTTGCCAATTTCCCCAATAGGCCAGTTCTTCTTTAGACAATTTATTGTTCAACATGAGTTTCACCACCACTGATAAGAATGCCTTATGCTTTTATTTAGAATCTGTTAAACTATATTGTTGATTTCCGTTCCAACGCACTTTCATGTTTCGAAGCTAGCGTAGCGATGCAGAAACAGACGGACGCCTTCCACTACAATCATCAATTAGAACAGTAATAGTATATCGCTTAATTTTTAGTGATATATGGAGCAAAATAGCGTAGACTCCTGAGGGAAAACGAGACAGTCAAGACCCCGCAGAAGCGAAGCGCCGAGGAGTCTTGGCGCTCACCCTAGAAAAGCGTAGCTGTTTTGCGGAATATCAACAACAACATTTAACATTGCTTTTATTTAAAAAGCATTTTCAATAAAAACCCTTTAATCCCAAGCTTATAAGAAACAGGAAGTTGAAGAAATTCGTGTGTCACATTTTGCATAGCCTGCGAAGCATGACAGTTTGGAAAAGCCAATAAAAACGGGATTTGTTTTTTGACGGCATTTGGAATATTTATATCACTTGGGATAAACCCCAATGTCCCGATTTGTTTATTTAAAAATTGCTCGGTCACTTTTTTGAAGTTATCGGCTGTTTGTTTTCCTTCTTTATCACTCGTACATTGATTGATGATAAGTTTAATATGTACATTCGTATCCTTCGCGTGAACCATCTTCACTATGGAATAAGCATCGGTTATCGAAGTGGGCTCTGGGGTAGTGACTAGAATGACGTCATCAGCCGCTAAAATAAACCGTAAATTTTCATAAGATAATCCCGCACCAGTATCCAGAATAATATAATCCACAGATCCTTGTATCGAGCTTAACTCACTGAAAAATTTGTTCATTTTCGTTTCATCCAGGCTGAACATCTCATTAAATCCCGATCCTCCTGAGATAAATAACAAGCCATTCGGTCCTTCTTCGATAATATCCCAAATAGATAAATCCTTTTCGATCATGGTAGCGATGGATTCTTTGTTGGATCTGCCGAGTAATACATCGACATTCGCAAATCCCAGGTCAAC
Source organism: Paenisporosarcina sp. P4_D4 (assembly GCF_056401835.1). Classification (NCBI taxonomy): domain Bacteria; kingdom Bacillati; phylum Bacillota; class Bacilli; order Caryophanales; family Caryophanaceae; genus Paenisporosarcina; species Paenisporosarcina sp. P4_D4. The sequence goes on from NZ_JBFUIO010000010.1 coordinate 41,227, forward strand.
GTCAAAAATTAGGACTTTCTTGTTTTGTTGAACAAGACTCAAAGCAAAATTCAGTGCGAAGTTTGATTTTCCGACACCACCTTTTCCGCTGGTGACGGCAATAATCCGGGTTTGTCTCCGCTCTTTTTGGGGTGTCTTTTGCAACACTTTTTCCCTTAATTTATTAGCTTGATCAATCATTTTCATCTTCCTCTAATACGAAGTTTGCTATTAATTCAGGGGTTACGGTAAGAATATCGTCTGGAACATTTTGGCCATTGGCAATATATCGTATTGGGATTGAGTAATGATAAATCAAGTTCAAGATGGCACCAGATGAACTGGTTTCATCTTTTTTTGTCAAAATCAGCTGGTCCATCACAATTGTTTGGAAATTATCAATGATTTTCTTCATATCCTCGTACTTGGCGGTAAGGCTCAACACTAAGTTAATTTGTATTTCCTTCTTGTCTGGAAGCATCTGCTTTAGATCATCAATATACTGTTTTTGTTGATAGTTTCTGCCGGCCGTATCCATTAGAATGATATCGCAGCCGCTTAAATCATCTATAGCCGCACTCAGGTCGACTGAAGATTCCACTACTCTGATTGGGATATTCAAAATGCCTGCATACGTTTTTAATTGCTCCACTGCTGCAATCCGGTAGGTGTCTGACGTAATCAGTCCCACTTTTTTATCTTCACTCAGCAAATAATCAGCCGCTATTTTAGCAATGGTTGTGGTCTTTCCTACTCCGGTTGGACCAATAAAACAAATGATATCTGCTTTTCTTCTGCTCGGTCTTTTTTTATGGGCATTGATCAACTTGATGATTTCTCTTTTAGCCAAAGCTTTAATTTTATCTTCTGAGGTATTAGGATGCTGTTCTAAAACCAGCATCAGCTTAGCCATTATCTCCGATTGAACTTCTGCGGTAATTCCTTGTGCATTTAATTTTTTATTTAGTGCTTTTAACGTCTCTGGCAAACGGTCTTCATCAATCACTTGGAACATGAACTGCTTCAGGCTTTTCAGTTCACTCATCAGCTCATCCAGATTTCCCTCATTCTTATCAATCGGACTTACTGATTTATTTAACTCAGGATCCTCGTCCATTTCCTTTTCAGAAGCTTGAATCTCAGGCTTGATTGATACGACTCGCTTTGATTCACTTGGTGCTGGTTCAACTGCAGCAATTACTTCAAGTTTGGCTTTCTTGAAAAAACCTAAGTAACCACCTGTTTTAATTTGCTTTGTATTTAAAATAAGAGCGTCCGGACCCAAGTCTCTTTTGATCTTGGGTATGGCCTCGGTCATATTATTGACAACATACGTTTTCAGCCTCATGAGAAACTACCCACCCCTCCTGAGATATTAACGACTCCAACACTTTGGATCTCTACTTCCGGTTCCAATTCATTATAAGAAAGGACAGGAAGATCTGGTGCAAATTGTTCGACGAATTGGCGCATATACATGCGGGTTGCAGGCGATGTCAGCAATATAGGCTGCACACCGGATTGTTGAAGCTGAGTGACTTGTTCCGAAATCTTTTGAAAAATGGTTTGTGAAGCTTCTGGGTCAATCGATAAGTAGCTCCCTTGTTCAGTACGATGCACAGACTCTGCAAATTTTTTCTCGAGACTTGCACCTGCCGTAATAACCTGTAATGCCTCATTAGGATTCGTATATTGCAAAGTGATTTGTCTGGATAAAGCTTGTCTCACATACTCCGTCAATACATCTGTATCTTTCGTTTGAGGTGAGTAGTCTGCCAACGTTTCCAAAATAACGAGTAAATTTCGGATCGACACTTTTTCCTTCAGCAGCTTCATGAGAACCTTTTGCACTTCCCCTATTGCCATTAAGTTTGGAATCAATTCCTCAATGACGGCAGGAGAGTTTTCTCTTAAGTTCTCAACCAAGGTTTTTACTTCCTGTCTGCCAATAAGTTCGTGGGCATGTTTCTTGATAACTTCCGTTAGATGGGTCGAGACAACAGAAGGTGGATCGACAATTGCATATCCTGCCATTTCCGCTTCTTCTTTCATTTCTTCATTGACCCATAATGCTGGCATCCCGAATGCCGGTTCTACCGTCGCAATACCTTCAATGCTTTCGTCATCAACTCCAGGACTCATTGCCAAGTAGTGATCAAGCATAATCTCACCTGAAGCCACTCGGTTACCTTTTATCTTAATGACATATTGATTTGGAAAGAGTTGAATATTGTCGCGGATTCGTATGACAGGCACCACAATTCCAAGTTCAATCGCGCATTGTCTGCGAATCATAATGACGCGGTCCAATAAATCCCCACCTTGATTCTTATCAGCAATAGGAATCAAGCCGTATCCGAACTCGAATTCGATAGCATCCACATGGAGGAGGTCAACAACACTTTCAGGACTTTTCAATCCTTCCAGCTCCTGTCCTTCATTTGAAGCTTCTTTCTCTTCCTCTTCTTCGGCATTCAGTGTGCGTTGCATTCTATAGCCTCCGAACGCCACAAGCCCAGCAACTGGAAACACCAATAAAGGACTGATAGGCGTGAAAATAGCAAATAAAGAAAGAGTTCCTGCCACCACATAAAGCAGCTTTGGATAAGCGAATAATTGTTTCGTAATATCTGAACCTAAGTTCCCTTCTGAAGCGGCTCTTGTTACGACGATGCCGGCTGCAGTAGAAATCAACAATGCAGGAATCTGGCTTACCAGACCGTCACCGATGGATAATAAGGTAAATAGTTGAGCAGCTTCACCGATTGGAAGTTTGTGTACGACAACTCCAATGATTAAGCCACCGATAATATTAATGAGAACGATAATAATACCAGCTATCGCATCCCCTTTAACGAACTTACTCGCACCATCCATGGCACCGTAGAAATCAGCTTCCTGACTTACCTTTTCCCTGCGTTTTTTAGCTTCCTGGTCAGAAATCATTCCTGCTCCAAGGTCTGCATCGATACTCATTTGTTTACCTGGCATAGAATCAAGAGTAAAACGAGCTGCTACTTCCGCCACACGTTCTGACCCCTTAGTAATGACCAAGAACTGAATAATAACTAAAATTAAAAACACCAATATACCAATAACGGGACTTCCACCGACTACGAATGAACCGAACGTTTCAACAACTTCTCCCCCTGTTTGATTGGTTAAAATAGATCGAGTTGTAGAAACATTTAATCCGAGACGGAACAACGTTGTCAGTAAGAGTAACGTAGGAAAGATTGAAAATTGAAGCGCTTCTTTCGTATTCATCGCTACTAAAATAATCGTCAAGGAAATACTGATGTTTATCATAATCAAGAAGTCCAGTAAAATCGGCGGAAGAGGAATAACCATCATCACGACAATCATAATGACTGAAACTAAGACGAGATAATCTTTGATTTTCATGCTGTTTCCTCCTCCCATAAATTCATTTAATCTTTCCTTTTAAGCGATAGATATATGCTAAAACCTCTGCAACCGCCAAAAACAATTCTTCTGGAACATAGTCACCTATTTCCACTTGGTTGTATAGAGCACGGGCAAGGGGTTTATTTTCCATAATCACAATTTCAAGTTCTTTAGCTTTTTCTTTAATTTTCAGGGCAAGATGGTCTTTCCCCATTGCAATGACCATTGGCGCTTCCATGGTTTCTGCATCATACTTAATTGYAATCGCATAGTGAGTGGGGTTTGTAATCAGAACATCTGCATTCGGCAAGTCCTGAATCATTCGATTCATGCTCATTTGTCTTTGTCGTTCTTTAATTTTGGATTTAATCAGAGGATCTCCCTCTGCCTTCTTGAATTCATCCTTGATGTCTTGCTTAGACATTCGAATGCCCTTTTCAAATTCATACTTTTGATACATGTAATCCATTATGGCTAAAACTAATAAGATAATTGATGCAACCATCCCCACCTTGAAAACAAGGGAACCGATAAATGACAAGGAATCGCCGATACTTTTTTGTGAGAGTAAAAACAACTCTTCTTTTGCCGACCATAAAACATTAAAAGCGGCAAAGCCAATAATGGCGATTTTAAGTAATGACTTTACTAGTTCCACCAATGCACGCATGGAAAAGATTTTCTTGGCACCTTCTATCGGATTCAAACGTTCAAGCTTCATCTTGAGAGGCTCTGTCGTAAATAGAGACCCAACTTGAATGTAATTCCCCAAAAAGCCGAATACCATCGCAATAATCATAATTGGAGCCGTGATCATTATTGCATTGAACGTCATTTGTTCGAACAAGGTGCGAATATTTTCCGGGCTCCACTCCCATCCAATATACTGAGTGAAATTGATTTGAAAGATTGCTAGAAGCCGATCCAGTATCCAGCCACCCAAAAAATTGAGCAACATAATTCCACCAAGCATAATTAATGCAGCAGGTACTTCAGCACTTTTGGCCACTTGACCTTTTCTTTTTGACTCCTGCCTCTTTTGAGGTGTTGCTTTTTCTGTCTTTTCCGAAGCAAAAAACTGTAAGTCGAGAGGATATCTTTTTTGCACTTATGGTCCCCCCATCAACTTAATCAGCTGAGACATGCTTACCATTATTTTTTCGAACAGGATTTGTAATAAGTAAAAGAAAATGGGCATCGAAAGTAATAGCATGATAAACCCTACAAAAATCTTCAATGGCAGCCCGACTGCAAAAATGTTTAATTGTGGGACGGTCTTGGCTAAAATGCCAAGAGCTACATCAATCAGAAATAGTGCGCCAACAATCGGTAATGCGATCTGCAAGGCGATGACGAACATTTCTACAAATAATGTCGTGAAAAAATGAGTGATGTCACCAAAATCAGCCGAGAAGGAAACAGATTCAACCGGAAATGACTTGAAGCTTTGCATGACTCCATCCAGCATTAAATGATGTCCATTAACGGTCAATAAAAAAAGCAGTGCCAAGATATATTTGAAGTGACCAATAATCGGCACCTGACTGCCTGTTTGCGGATCCATCACACTGGCAATGGCAAAGCCCATCTGAAAATCGATGAATGCTCCCGCTATTTGAACTGTGTATAACAATAATGCTGCTGTAAAGCCAAGTGCGATGCCTACTGCAAGTTCTTTTATGATCAGCAGGATGTAATGGGAATCCATTAGAAGTGCTTCATCAGCGTCCATTCCGGATAAGGCAATTAATGAAATGAAAAACCCCAATCCAACCTTGAATTGGTTCGGAACACCTTTCATTGAAAATAAAGGCGCAACGAGGAAAAAGCTAGTTAATCGAACAAAGATCAGCAGTAGATATGGGTACATCTCAAAAATAGTATTCATATCAATCCCACTATCCGATTAGTTGCGGAAGTTGTTGGAACAAATCTCTTGTAAAATCCAATAAGATCGTCAGCATCCATGGTCCAAACAACACAATGGACAAAAACACTGCCAATATTTTCGGAATGAACGCAAGTGTCTGTTCCTGAATTTGTGTCATCGCTTGGAACACACTGACAATCAGTCCGACAGCAAGTGCAATTAATAGCATGGGAGCAGATATGATAATGATCATATATATCGATTGTTCCGCTAATTTGATCACCGTATCTGGAGTCATCGTTTTCTTCCTTCCCTAAAAGCTGACAAGCAGCGATTCTATAATTAAATACCAGCCATCAACCAAAACAAACAACAGGATCTTGAATGGCAACGAAATCATGACCGGAGGCAACATCATCATCCCCATGGCCATTAACGTACTGGCAACAACCATATCGATGATCAAAAACGGGATAAATATGACAAAGCCAATTTGAAATGCAGTCTTCAACTCACTGATGGCAAACGCCGGAATAAGCGAGCTTAACGGGATATCTTCAACGCTGTCTGGCTTTTCCAAACCAGCGTATTTAAAAAACAAAGCGAGATCTTTTTGTCGCGTATGTTCTGCCATAAATTCCTTAATTGGCATCACTGCAGTATCCAACGCTTTCTCTTGTGCGAGGTCCCCCGCCAGATATGGCTGTAAGGCCGTTTCGTTAACTTCATTAATTACTGGCGTCATAATGAAAAAGGTCATAAACAGGGCTAGTCCGACTAGCACTTGGTTCGGTGGCATAGACTGTGTCCCTAAACCGGTACGAACAAATGACAACACGATGATGATTCGAGTAAAACAAGTGAGCATGATCAAGATTCCTGGAGCCAGCGAAAGGATGGTCATCAGGAACAAAATCTGCAATGTAATGGAAACATCTCCCGGCGCATCCGTACCAAAATTGATGCCAGGAATGCTAAGTGAAAGAAGGAAGTTTGTCATCATCATTCTGATTTACCTTCCTTTTCATCATCTGCTTTGTTCAAATCTTGCTTGAGTTGGTCTTGTTTACTCTTTTGTTTATTCAGGCTTTGCTTGAATAATTGTTCAAAACCATTTGTAGGTTTAGATTCCAACCGCTTGCTTATCTTTTCTTTCGAAAAATCGACGATCGAGTTCGATAAATTCATGATCGGGTTTGACAACATATTTGGTTGCTGCTCTAAATCATTCTCAATACTGCTAATCTCATCCTTATTTGAAAATTCCTTAATCAATGTGACTTGATCTGCCACTCCTAGTAGATAAACCTTGTCACCTACTTTTACAAGTTGAAGTGATTTATTGTTACCTAATGGAGTTCCGCCCATTAATTTAACTGCTTGATTTGGTTGGAATTTCTTTTGTCTTACTGCCAGAAACTTAATCAATCCATAAATCATGACGAGAATCAGCAACGTATAGAATATAAGTTTAATAATGATGGTCACTAGACTAGTGTTTTGAGTAGGCTTTAACTCCTCTTCAACAACCGGCTCTACCTTTTCATCGGACTGATTTTCTTCAGCCAAAGATTCTTTTACGGTCGGATCTTTAGCAGCATTTGCCAAATTCGGGGTCAACATCACATATAAAGTGAAAAGTAAAATCATCGCAAGTACTTTTACATATTTTTTTTGAATCAAACCTGGCAAACTCCTTACTTACGGCATTAACGTAGTTTTGAAATACGCTCTGCTGTGCTTAAAATATCTGTTACACGGACGCCGAAATTTTCATCAATCACGACAACTTCACCTACAGCGATTAACTTGTTATTGATTAAAATATCGACAGGTTCACCTGCCAATTTATCAAGTTCAATAATCGAGCCCTGGGAAACACTCAAAATTTCTTTCACCATTCGTTTCGTTCTTCCCAGTTCAACCGTTACTTGAAGTGGAATGTCGAGTAACATGTCCAAATTGTTCGGTTCTGAATGTGCGGAGCCGGATTCATCGAAATTTGAAAACTGAACAGATTGGATTTTAGGTGATGAACCTGATTCGTCCGTTTTAGTAGTTACATCTGTTTGAGTAGTGGATTGAAATTGCATTTCTTTTGTCTCCTCTGGATGACTTCCTTCTTCCAATAAATCTGTTAATATTTCTACCACTTGTTTCCCCAAGCGGACAGGAATATATAGTTGAAGGCTGATATTTTCCTGAGTACCTATTTTCAGTTGGAAATCTGCTTCTACAAACCATTTTTCATCAGTAAATTTTGCAACAGGGAAGTCTTTCAGTGTTTCTATCAAGTCCATCGATGACAAGGAATGGGAAACCTCTTGGTCTAGTACTGTAGTCATTGATTGTGAGACAGAAGTAAACATTTTTTGTACCACTTCTTCTACCACTTGAAATTGTTTTCTGATATGTTTCTCTTCGCTGTCCGTAGAGATCAGGTTTGTCATGGTCTGAACATCATCTACATGTAGGGAAAGAATTTGTAAGCCGTTGATGCCACCCTCATATTCTCCCAGGACCACGATGAAGGGCTCTTTTGTATTGGTTAATAACTGATCATTTTGTCTGATGATTAGTTTTGGAGTAGAGAAACTTACTTGCTGAGAAAATAGAGTGGTAAGCACTGCAGACGAACTTCCCAGTGATACATTCAATAACTCTGTCAATGCTTCCATTTCACGCTTCGATAGGGAACTCTCGGAAATCGTTTCATCGTCCGTTCCACTTTGCTCCAGTAAACCTTTGATTTCATCTGGAGATAACTTATCAGTTTTCATCGAATTCATCTCCTTCTCTATGAACTTCGGTTACTTGCACAGCCATTCGTCCTTTCGAAACCCCAGGTTGTGCAAAAAATTTCTGTTTATCATCTACCAATATTGTTACAGGAGCATCGTAAGACTCATTTAAGCGAATGACATCACCGCGTTTAAGATTCAAAAAATCGCCAACGTCTATCGTTGATCGACCTAATATTGCTTTAACATTTAGTTTCGTGGCTTGCAATTTCTTCTCCAAGGCTGCAACTTCCTGATTAACCACGTTTTTTTTCTGATTAGCCAACCAATGGCGAGCGGATAACTTCGGTAAAATTTGCTCCAACACTACATGCGGCAAACAAATATTGATGATTCCTTCAACATCACCAATTTTTGCATGCAATGCTACTATAATAACTGTTTCATTAGGCGGGAACATGGTTAAGAACTGAGGATTCACTTCTATTTCTTTGAACTCCGGAGACAGTTTTACTACAGACGACCAGGCTTCTTGAAAACTGATCAGTGCTTTAACAAAAATCCGTTGAATCACACTGATTTCAATTTCCGTTAAATCGCTGCTTTTTAGGGAGATGTTCCCTTGTCCACCAAGCATTCTATCCACTGTGACATACACCACATCCGGAGAGAATTCCATAACCATGCTTCCTTGAAGCGGTGGCGCTTTAAAAACACCCAAAATGGATTTCTTCTGAACATTATTGATAAATTCCTCATAAGGATATTGCTCAACAGATGTAACAGAAATCTGCACGAATGTACGAAGCTGTGTAGAAAGATAGGATGTCAGCAGTCGGGCAAAGTTTTCATGTATTCTATTTAGTGTTCGAATTTGATCTTGTGAAAAACGCATTGCCTTTTTAAAGTCGTATGTTTTAACATTTCTTTCCTTGCTGGGTTTAACCGGCTTAGGTTCTTCCTTTTTCAAGGACGATAGAATGGTCTCAATATTTTCATCTGATAAGAAATCCACTAGGACCGTCCTCCCTTCATTCCATCCAGTTTGGCTTCTGCAAACTCGGCAAAAGGTTTAATTTTTGGTAGTAAGCTGTCACTTTATTCGTTACTTCTTCAACTGACTCCAAAACATGTACTTTCTTTCCTGACCCCAACGTGACCACAGTATCTGGAGTGGATTCAATTCTTTCGATATAAAGAGCATTTAATGTAAATGGTGTTCGATTAAGTTTCGTTAATTGGATCATGTTAAAAGCGGCTGGAGAGACGCTTCATCCCTCTCAGCCTGCCCTCCCTATTTTATCGTTTCAAGTTTACGACTTCTTGTAAGATTTCATCAGAAGTAGTAATCGTACGTGAGTTTGCCTGGAAACCACGTTGAGCGATAATCATTTCTGTGAATTCCTCTGTCAAATCAACATTGGACATTTCGAGCATGCCTGAACCCACTTCGACATTATTTGTCGTTGCAGTTCCAATCATTTGAGTCAGTGTTTGTGAATCAGCTTTAGAAGTTAATTCATACAAAGATCCGCCTGATTTATTTAGTCCAGCTGGATTGTCAGGTTGTGCAATTGCGATAGAAGCAATTATTGTTTCTGTTCCATTCGCGTCTTTACCAACTACTTCACCTAAGAGATTGATGCTAAAGGACTCATAAGTATTCGAATCAATCTTAATTGGTTCGTAGATTGCAGGGTTTGTGGCAGGTTCTCGTCTACCAATTACATTGTAGCCCTGTGAAGTAACAAGATTCCCTTGTGCATTAACAACAAAATTACCAGCTCTAGTCAAATAGCGATCTGCAGTACTATTAGCCGGTACCGTTGGATCTTGAACTACGAAGAATCCATCGCCATTTATAGCCACATCTGATCCAACACCAGTTGTCATAAATGAACCTGGATTATGAATCACATTGATTGCAGAAGTCATTGATCCTAAACCAACTTGCATCGAATTAACACCACTGCCTGATAAGTTTTGACTTAATAAATCCTGGAAGTTGATTGTGCTTTTTTTGTATCCAATCGTGTTTACATTCGAAATATTGTTCCCGATCACATCTAATTTTGTTTGGAAACCTTTCATACCTGATACTCCAGAATACATTGAACGTAACATTTGTTTTTCCCCTTTCAAATATTGCCTTATCCCTTTTGTGGATTAGACAATTTCCTGTTCATTTATTGTTTTTGACTCTTTTTCAATACGATGGATTGAGTCGATTGGAACCTTGATGTTGTCCTCAAGCTCGACTATTAACTCCCCATTTACGATTTCTAGTCCCTTGACAATCCCCTCACCTGACTGCAACTCCCCGTTTACTTCCCGCTCCCAATACACCTTGTTACCAATTAAATCAGCATTTTCGGATAGTGACTGTCTCCATTGAAGACCAATAAACAGATTCATTGCCTGATTCAAGTTTGTTAACTGTTCCAAACTGCTGAACTGAGCCATCTGTCCGATGAATTCCGTATCTTTCATCGGCTCCAAAGGATTCTGGTTCTTCATTTGTGTCACAAGGATTTGCATGAAAGCATCTTTACCAAGTCCATTTTGTGGCTCTGTGTGCATTGTTGCGCCTGCCTTCGGCATTTTGACCGTGCTAGAACTATTCACATTCATTGCAATGCCCCTTCCTCGTTATATTGTATAATCTACTTTCATTAATCCCTCTGACGAATGGTAACGTTCTATAGCGGCTTCTTCTTCAATTCGTTGATAGCCGTTTTTATTGTGTGATGCGTTTCCTTGCTTTTGTTGTTGCTGTTGTTGCTGTTGTTGTTGTGAAAAACGCTGATCTGGGTGTGCGTTTTGTTGTCCAAATGATGGCTGCGAACTCTGTTGCGAAATTTCAATACGATCAAGCGTTACACCCTGCTGAAGCAATGAATTTCTTAACTGATTCACTTGAAGTTCCAACACTTCTTTAGCCAGTAAGTTACTGGTGAAGATTTGGGCTGCAATCTTTCCTTCTGAAGCTGTCAAACGAATATCCAGTTGTCCGAGATGTTCTGGAAAGATGTTCACTTTTATTTGCGTTCCTTCTTGCGTGCCATTTAAACGGAAAGAACCTTTCAGCACCCCACCTAACTCTTCAATCAGGTTTGACATATGAACAGTTGGTGCTGGTGGCGGTGGTGCACTTGCTTCCGGGCGCGTTGGAGCTTGGCTAGCTTTTGCGACTTCCGATGCAGCGCCAGTTAAAACTTGGACATTCACTTCAGTTGGAACAGGTTCCACTCGTGCAGCGTTACCATCCAATTGTTGAAGCTGTGAAATGGATTGTGTTGATAGTGGTCGTGAAGTGTCTACAATCAGTCCATTATTCCTTGGAGGTTCAGTTAACTGTGTTTGGTCAGTTGGTTGTTGTGTAAAACTGTCCATTTGTTTAAATATTTTTGCCACTTCATTTTGCTGTTGTTTTCCTGTAATAGCCTGCTGTTCGTTATCAAGTTGCTGGATAAAGGCGACCAATTGTTTAAATGCCTGCTCTAATTTTTTCGGATCAGCTAAAATATTTTCTTCTACCCCCACAAGTTCTGCAGTGGCTTCGAATGATTTAGTAACAGTTGATTGTTTTTGAATTTCCTGATCGATCTGGTTCAGCTGATTTATCAGTTTTTCCTGAACTGAATCACTCGTTACTTGGCCAGGCTCGACACTATGTAGCTGGTTTTCTATTTGAACCGTTTGAAGAGAAAGCATCTGTACGATTACATACATCATTTCCTGCTCTTCAGGTGACAAATTTTCTTTCGGTATTTCCTGCAAGGTTTGCAACACATCCTGAAGTTTTCCCAGCAGTGCTTCCTGTTGATTTACTTTTTCTTCGCTTGCACTTTGTCCTTCTGCAGTTACAGAACCTAATAGTGCAGCGAAATTTACCGTGGCTGACCCACTACTTTGTTTTGATGCAATGGGCTTTGAAGTTGAAATGTTGGAAGGAATAGATAAACTCATAGTTTCCATTTTTTCATCACCCTTCAGCTAAACTTGCTTGTGTTGTTCGGTAAAACCTTGTACTTGCCAATTCATCGAAGAAATTCTGTTCTGCCATTTTGCTTTGCTCAACATATATAGTAAGTTCTTGTTGCTTTAGATTTCCCCATGTCTTTTCTTCTTGAGCTTTCATTTGCAAATGAGTTTGTTTTCTCGACACATTGTTCTGTAAATGCTCCAGCTCGCGATTCAAGGAAATCAATAGCTCCTGAAGTTGATGGATATAATTGACCAACATTCTTAATTCCGAAATGTTGACTCCATCCTGCTGTTTTTCTTTTTTCAAACGTTCTGCATCCATAATTTTTTTATGGATTGCTTCTTTTTTTCGATGGCCTATTTCTTGTTGTTTGATGGCATCCGCCATTTCCATTTGCGCCAAGCCTTTTTCATTCTCTTTTAAATCCAATATTTTTTGAAATCTAAAGTTGAATTGCGTCACGTCTGTGCTCCCCCAAATTGCGCTGTTAGCCGGTCGATACTCTCTTCCAGCTTTGTCTTTTCATAAATATCTTGTTGCAAGAATTCTTTTATCAGTGGATAGGAACGGATGGCATCATCTATTTCTTTGTTGGCTCCGCTTTTGTAAGCGCCGATATTAATCAGATCTTCCGATGCATCATAAGCTGCCAACAATCTTTTGAATTCAACAGCTGCCTTCTGGTGCTCGTCCGATACAACATCATGCATGACCCGACTGACACTCGACATAATATTGATTGCCGGGAATTGACCTTTTTGAGCTATTTTCCGATCCAATACAATATGCCCATCTAGAATACCTCGGACAGCATCGGCAATTGGTTCGTTCATATCGTCTCCATCAACCAGCACTGTATAGAAAGCGGTAATCGAGCCCTTGTTAGACGTTCCGGAACGTTCCAGCAATTTTGGCAGCAGTGCAAAAACACTTGGTGTGTATCCTTTACTCGTTGGTGGCTCACCAACCGCTAGTCCCACTTCACGTTGTGCCATAGCAAAGCGTGTCACCGAGTCCATCATCAACATGACGTTTTTTCCTTGATCACGGAAATATTCCGCAATGGCTGTAGCGGTCATAGCACCTTTTATTCGTTGTAATGGCGTCTGATCGGAAGTTGCCGCAACGACGACCGACTTTTTTAACCCTTCAGGACCAAGGTCGCGTTCAATGAAATCTCGAACTTCCCTGCCCCGCTCACCTATCAGAGCAATTACATTGACATCAGCTTCTGTATTGCGGGCAATCATACCAAGCAATGTACTTTTTCCGACGCCACTTCCTGCAAACACACCAACACGCTGGCCTTGTCCAACTGTCAATAGTCCATCAATGGCTCTTACACCAACTTCCAATGGTTTATCGATTCTCGGTCTTTTCAATGGATTCGGTGGTGTATTATTGGTTGAATATTTCTTCAACCCTTTCGGAAGTATGTTTTCATCCAACGGCTGGCCCGTTCCATCGAGAACTTTTCCTAAAATAGATGGTCCCACTTTGATTTGGAGTGGATATCCGGTTGCAACAACCAGGCATCCTGGACCTATTTGAGATACGTCCTTCAACGGCATAAGCAAAATTTTGTTTTCTTTGAAGCCGACCACTTCAGCTTCAATTGGCCGCTCATAGTGGTTCGGATACAACAGACAAAGTTCTCCAATTTTTGCATATGGTCCTCTTGATTCAATGGTCAGGCCGATAACTTGAATCACTTTCCCATGCTTTTTTACTGGCTCAATCTCTTCCAATAATTCGAGGTACTCATCTTCCCTTAGGTTCATCGTTGGTTTTCTCCTCACAATAAGCCAGTAAGTGCTTTTTAATCTCCTGCAGCTGACTGTCAATCGTGACATCATAAGAACCACTTGCCGTATGAATCATACAGCCACCTTTGGAAAGGTTGGCAACCGGAACCAATTTAAACTCTGAGTCAGCTTTTACATAGGTCTTTAATTCTTCCAGAAACGGTAAAATTATCGGATAATCTTCAAGCGATACTTGCATAGTGACATCTTCTGACTCTTCTATATGCTTTAAGGCTTGCTTTACGACGTTCAGTAACTGGTCATCATGCTGCTTCAATTCTTTTTTGATAACTTTCTCAGCCACTCTAACGCTGAGTGACAATAAGAAAGACTCAGATTCCTGAACAATTTTTGCCTTTTCTTCGTATGCCGTCTCTATCAATACATGCATTTCCTCGCGTCTTTGCCGGAATTCTTCTTCCGCTAACAGCTTGCCCTGCTCAAAACCCGCTTGAAAACCTTGTTCAGATGCTGCTTCTGCCATTCTTCTAGCTTCCTGCACGGCTTCATCTTGCTTTTCTGACCACCAGTGTTCAATTTCCGTTCGGGCACTTTCCATTTCATTATTCATTTGCTTCTGAAGATCTCCGTACTGTGTTTCCAATGCTTCGATTTCCATTAACAACTGTTTCTTCTGCAAAACTGGATCGAGTTCTTGTTCATTCAAGTCCAATGTTTTGCTTTCTATTTTTTTTGTATGAATTATTTTCTTTTCATTGGTCGGGAGCGAATGCGAGCGAATGATATTAGACAATCACTTCATTCCCTTCACCACGGGCCACGATGATTTCGCCTTTTTCTTCTAAACTACGAATCAACGTAACAATGTTTGTTTGTGCGTCTTCTACATCTTTGAGTTTCACAGGACCCATTAATCCAATTTCTTCGCGAATCTGATCTGCCCGTCTTGTAGACATATTGGAATAAACCGTATCCTTCACTTCATCACTTGCTACTTTCAATGCGTAAGTTAAATCTGCATCATTAACTTCACGAATGACACGTTGAATGGCACGTGTATCCAAGTTCACGATGTCTTCAAATACAAACATCCGCTTCTTGATTTCTGCAACAAGATCAGGAGTTTCGGTTTCCAGCTTAGAAAGAATAGCTTTCTCGGTACCACGATCCACTTTACTTAGCACTCTAACAATTGCTTCTACACCACCGGTAGATGTGTAATCTTGTGATCCAGTAGCCGAAAGCTTTCTCTCAAGAATTTGTTCAACCTGATGAATAACCTCAGGCGAAGTACTCTCCATTAAGGCAATCCTCCTTGCTACTTCTGCTTGCTTTTCAGGAGGCAGTGCAGAAAGGATTTGCGATGATTGCTTTGGTTCCAAATACGATAGTACTAGTGCAATCGTTTGTGAATGTTCATGCTGTAAAATATTCAAGATTTGATTCGGATCTGCTCTTCTTGCGAAACTGAACGGTTTAACTTGCAACCTGCTCGTTAATCTGCCAATTGCATCCATTGCCTTTTCTTTACCTAGCGCTTTTTCAAGAATATCCTTTGCATATTCTAGGCCGCCTTCATTCATATAATCTTGGGCAAGAATCATTTCATAAAATTCATCGATTACCTGTTCTGTTTGACTGTTTTTTAATTGTCGTATATTTGAAATTTCCATTGTTACTTGATCAATTTCTTGTTCCGTCAACTGTTTAAAAATTTCCACAGACACGTCCGGTCCCAATCCCACTAACAATACGGCAACTTTTTGTATCCCACTTAGCTCTCTTGCATTTTTAGCCATGTGTCACCCTCCTACTCATCTGCCATCCAAGAGCGTAACAATTTAGCAAAGTCTTCAGGTCTACCTGTAGCAAGCTTTTCAATCGTTTTTCTCTTAGGATTTGCTTTTGTATTGAACTCGGATAGGTCAACCTCAGCTTCTTCAAAGTTGCTGACTTTTTCGATAGGTTGATTAAACATATCAAGAACATATTCTTCTTCTTCCTCCATGCGTTCACGCTTCCTTTTACGGATTATGAAGATTAAAACTATCAGAATCAGAAGTAGGACAACACCCCCAACGATAATCCAAAACAGTGGGTTCGAGATATTGTTCATTGACAACAAAGATTCACCCTGTGCTTCACCGTCAACCACAGGTTTTCCTTGGAACTCCGTTGCGAATACTGATATACGGTCATCCAGCGCTTCTTCCGTCACTTGCGTTCCATTCATGCTTAATGAAGTACTTACCGTGTTTTTCAAGAGATTGCTGATATCATCTATATTTTGTTGTGTTAAGCTATCCGGATTTTCAGGATTGGGAGGTTCAACTCCAACATTGATTGTTATGTCATCTATGACATATGGACTCAATTCAATTTGGCGGTTGATTCGATTGACTTCACGATTGATACGTTCTTCCGTTTTATCGGATTTCGAATTCCCCTCACCATCAACCCCTGGGTAATTGGCGATTTCAGTCTCTCCAGTCCCAGTTGCATCAGCAATAGCCGCCCCTTCACTCGAATAGGACTCTACAATTCTTTCTACACTGATATCGATGCCTTCATTCTTTTCTTTATCCACGGCTTCAACCAGGTTTTCTTCCCGCTTTTCCTTGGTGAAATCAATCGTTGTCATGACTGACACGACCACTTTGTCATGTCCCAGTGTCAATCCCAGCATTTGTTGCAGTTCACGCTGAATATCTCGTTCAATATCCTTTTTGATTTCCCGTTGCTGTTGATAGACAGATAAGGCCGTATCCAGTTGGTTTTCTTTTTGAATCTCGAAAACCTGACCATTTTGATCCATTATGACAATTTCTTCTTGAGGCAAATTGGGTACACTTTTACTGATTAGATGATACAGACCATTGACTTGCTTCTGATCTAGTTGAAAGGATGGATCACCTTTTACAACAACAGATGCCGTTGCCACTTGTTCTTCATCCGATATCCAAACATTTTCTTTTGGAAGTGTGATCATTACGTTTGCTTCGGTTACGCCATCAATTTGCTTAACCAAATCAGCAAGTTCGTTTTGCATTGCGTCTCGTTCCACTACATCAAAATGACGATCTGTCATTCCCAACCCCATATTTTCACTGAAGATGCTGTAGTTTACGTTCCCGCTTTTCGGAATGCCGTCCGCTGCCAAACTAACTTTTAAGTTGGCCACTTCTTCATTCGGCACACTGATAGACTTCCCATCAGATGAAACTTGTACTGGAATTCCTTGCTCTTCGATTGCCGTCTTGATTTCACCAGCCTCTGAAGGAGACAAACCAGTATATAGCGCCGCAAAACTCGGGCGGGAGTTTAAAAAAACAAATACAAAAAGTAAAAGTAATGTGATAAAAAACGTGCCGGCCACAGACCATTTTATTTTTGGAGAAAAACTGCCCCATGATTCTATTATTTTGTTTTTATAAACCAATATTTTTTCTTTCATTTATCTCATCTCATCCTAAAAATCATAGTTGCATTCTCATCACTTCTTGGTAAGCTTCAACAACCTTGTTTCGTACTTGAACGGTAAGTTGCAAAGAAAGACTTGCCTTTTGTGAAGCAATCATCACTTCATGGACATCCTGTACTTCACCCGTTACCAATTGGTTGGTCAGTTTATCCGATGTGTTCTGTGCGGCATTTACTTTTTCGAGCGTTTGTTTAAATAGTTGACCAAAACCTTCCACCTTATCTTCAGGCTTTAGTTTTGTGATTGATTGGTTTTGTATAAATGGTGTTTGAGTCAAGCTTAATTTATCCATAGTGCCTCCTAGCAATCTGATAGATTATTTACCAATCTCCAAAGCTTTTATGAACATATTCTTCGAAGCGTTCAATGCTGTAATATTCGCTTCGTATGAACGTGTTGCAGACATGAGATCGACCATTTCTTTTATCGGATCAACATTTGGCAAACGAACATACCCGTCATCGTCAGCATCAGGATGAGAAGGGTCATAGGAAAGTGTAAATGGTGCTTTATCTTCATCAATTTTTGAAACAGTAACTCCCGAAATTTTAGAAGACTGATTATTCATTGCCGACTGAAGTTGCTGTTGAAATGGTGATACCCCACTTTGTGATAATTCCACAGATTTCCGACGATACGGTACCCATTCGCCGTTTACAAGTTGCGCACGAGATGTGTTGGCATTGGCAATGTTTGAAGAAACAACGTCCATTCGCATACGATTCGCCGTTAACCCTGATGCACTGATATTAAAACCATTAAATAAGCTCATAACTGCTACCTCCCATCATTGATTACTGTTCGTAAACTGTTGAATTTGCCGTTCACTCTTTCCGTTACGGCGTTATACCATAGTTGATTTTTGGCTAACTCTGCCATTTCATAGTCCATATCTACATTGTTTCCATTAGGATTGAATTGTGTGGACTTATTTTCTTTTATGGTCGGATTAAAATCAGACGATTCACTGCTGAAAGAAATATGTTTTGCATTTGTTTTGTAACTGGACATGCCTTGGTTATTGATTGCATCATTTAATGTAGACTTGAAGCTCACTTGCTTGCTCTTGTAATTGGGTGTATCGACATTTGCGATATTAGCCGAGTGAACTCGCTGCTTTAATGTGGCATTTGATAATGCCTGCTCCAATGACTGAAAAGATTGAGGAAATAGTTTCATCTTTTAACCCCCCATGTTTAAGTGTTTGGTCCATATAAAAATCCACCTTTAATTAAAGGTGGATAACTTTAAAAGCTTCCATCTTCGGTAACCCGGCTGCCCTATCGATTTCACTTAGGCCCGTGGCTTTGCGTCCTTATCTTTCGAATAAGTTTGCCGTTATCGGTATGATAAAAACTCTACATTTTAATCTAATTGTCATATCGTGTCATATTTCGTCATATTTTAGTAATATTTGTACCAAAAATATAATCTCACATTTTCGTCTATTTGTATATTTTTATTTTTTGTTGTATTTTGTTTACCTTAATTTACAATATTGACCTATATTTTCTGTCAACTTCGTGTTATGCTAACGCATATTCAACCCTATCGCGTTTGAAAGGAAGAAAAAAGGCATGTTTCGTGGTTTATATACTGCCACATCAGGTATGATGGCAAATAACAGAAAACAACAAATTTTGACAAATAATTTAGCCAATGCGAGTACTCCTGGATTTAAACAAGATCAAAATGTCTTGCGTGCGTTTCCTGAACAATTGATAAAAGCAATGGAAATGAAAAGCACGACTGGCGGTACC
Source organism: Paenisporosarcina sp. P4_D4 (assembly GCF_056401835.1). Classification (NCBI taxonomy): domain Bacteria; kingdom Bacillati; phylum Bacillota; class Bacilli; order Caryophanales; family Caryophanaceae; genus Paenisporosarcina; species Paenisporosarcina sp. P4_D4. The sequence goes on from NZ_JBFUIO010000010.1 coordinate 60,220, forward strand.
ATGAAAATGGGTCAATCCACTGTGGGCACTTTAAATACAGGCGTATATACACAGGAAGGAATTCCTTCATTTCTTCAAGGACCACTAAAAGACACAGGAAATACAACAGACTTTGCTCTTCTTGATGAAAGTTTGCCCGTGAATCCGGTCACTCAGAAAAAGGGTTCTCTTGTATTTGCAGTTGGACTGGAAAATGACCAAGTCCGGTATACACGAAATGGACAATTTTCAGTTGATCAAAACGGCTTCCTGAAAACGAGTGACGGTTACAATGTCTTGAATCAAAACTTGCAACCTATCCAAGTGAACTCAAAAGAATTTACAGTTCAAGAAGATGGCCAGATTATTCTACAAAATGGTTCCGCTACAAATCGTCTATGGCTTGGGTATACCGAACAGCCTGAACAATTAGTTAAACAGGGTCAGGGATTATTACGCTGGGAAGGAAATCCGGCAGAAGGTCCTCAGTCCATTGAAGGTACAGGCTTAACCGGTCCCTTCGTCAAACAAGGATTTATCGAACAATCCAATGTGGATCTGACTCAAACAATGACGGAAATGATGAACACTTATCGAGGTTTCGAATCGAATCAAAAAGTCATACAGGCATATGACCGCAGCATGGAAAAAGCAGTCAATGAGATTGGCCGTATTTACTAAGGAGGTATGAATACATGAGTATCCAAATGATTTCCGCCACAACATCCATGCGTGAATTGCAGAAAAAAATTGATATCATTGCTAATAATATTTCCAATTTAAATACAAACGGGTACAAACGTCAGGAAGCGAACTTTTCAGATGCCCTTTATCAATCCATTGAAAAGCAAGCCGGAACTCACAACGAAATTGGCCGAATCACGCCGAACGGTCTTCGAGTTGGTTCTGGTGCAATCATTTCCCAGACGTCGATTCGGACTGAACAAGGGTCCATGAAAAAAACGGATCGCCCTCTTGATTTCATGATTCAAGGAAATGATGCATTTTTCCGCGTGGCTTCCGAAGGAAAAACTTACTATACAAAAGATGGATCATTTCAAGTTCAGCCGATCCTGAATTCTAACCAAGTAAACTTGGTCACGTCTTCTGGTGATTCGGTTCTCGATAGCAATAACCGCCCGATTGTTTTTGATGGAGATTATAACAACATCAAAGTAACAGAAAACGGAACACTTGAAGTTTCTTATCGAAATACTTCAAAACAGCCAACCCAAATCCAGTTGAGCATTGCCCAAATTAACAGACCAAACCTGCTCGAAAAAATCGGAGCCAACCGTTATCAACTTCCTGGAACGGAAGCAAATCAAGTAGCAAACGGTACCCTGCAAATTGGAAACAATGATGGTTCGTTCCGAATCACTCAAGGGGCACTCGAAATGTCCAATGTTGATATGACTGATGAAATGACCGAATTAATTTCTACTCAACGATTGCTGCAATCCCAAGGAAGAGCGATCTCATTTGCGGATGATATGATGGGCTTGGTCAATACAATGAAATCATAAGTTAAATAGAAGGATGGGTTTAGTGACTTTGTCATTAATCCTATCCTTTTTTCTATTGTTTAATTTTCCTATGAAGTTTTATTTTCGTTCACCCAATATGTAAATTCAAAAAAGCACTCACCATATGGCGAATGCTCCTTATAGACTGTAGACAAAAAATAAATAGATTGAATATAACTGAATACTAATGAAAAAGAACGTATGCAAGAAAATGTTAATTTCCTTTGCGGCGGACGCGTTTCACGGGCACGGCTTTAGTCTCCGCTTCCACTCCAATCAACGGATTTCGTTTCTGTTTGCGTATCTCTTCATATTATTTCAATAGTAAGATCGTCGGCTATTTCTGAAGACTCCTGCGGAAAAACGAAATAAGCTAGACCCCACAGGCTTAGCTGTCATAGACAGCTGAGCCGAGGAGGCTAGCGTTTCGTCCGCAGAAAGCGAAAGAAATAGCCGACCGTAATATTTTTCGATAGAGTGCAAAAGATAAGAATGAGAATTTTTATACTTTTATTTTGATTAATATTCTTTTGTCAACAAGATGAACAGGAGTACTTACCATATGGCGAATGCTCCTTATTCTTTATCTTAGAAAATCCATCAAAGTTTGCTGAATGATTTTTGCTGAAGCAGCAAGACTTGCCTGATAGACACTCTCTTCACTTTTCAACTTCGTGACGGCTTCTGCATAATTCACATCTTCCAGTTTTGATAACAAGGACTTAAGTTCAATATTGCTGTCTTGAATCCGATTTTCAATTCCTTCAACGCGGTTCTTTCTTGCGCCCGCATCTGCTGCTACAGTTAACATTCGATCGATGCCTTTATCGATTTGATTCATCTGAATGTCAGAACCCGAACGAAGATCCGAAGCTAGCAAATTCAATGTGTTAAACAGATTGGTATTATCAGCAGCATTTCCAAATAACTCATCGGCAGTGACATTTGCTTTTACTGCTACGCCATCCGCAATCGTAAACATTTTGCCACTCGTATCAAATGTATCATTTTGATAGGAATTTTTATTGGGATAAGGAGGCTCATCCGTTTTTAAACCATTGAATATATATTTGCCGTTTACTTTTGAATTGGCAAATTGACGAATTTGCTCGGTCAATTCTTCCACTTCTATTGCAACGATATTACGATCAGAATCCGAAAGAATCCCGTTATTTCCTTGGACTCCTAGTTCACGTACTTTCTGCATGACATTTACCATGTCGTTAATCGTCTGACCTGATTCATCCAACCAAAGGTTAGCCTCATTGGTATTACGTTCAAATTGATCATTAGCAACAAGTGCACTTTTCAGGTTCATAGCCTTACTTACGCCATTCGGATCATCAGATGGGCGGTGTAGCTGTTTGCCTGTCGTCACTTGATTATTGGTTTTTTCCAGTCGACTCAAGTTCTGATTCATATGGCGAACTGAATTTTGATGTAACATTTGCTGTGTAACTCTCATCATCATTTTCCTCCCATGCGCTTCATCAACGTGCAGCCATGCGGTTGATGATTGTATCGAGCATCTGATCCGTCGTTGAAATCATTCTTGCTGCAGCACTATATGAATGTTGGTACTGAACTAAATTAGCCATTTCTTCATCTAGTGAAACACCCGTTATCGATTGACGACGGCTATCTGTCGCTAGCAATGTTGCTTCATAGTTTGCCACATTGCGGATGGCCGTTTGGCTTTCCGCCCCAAGCTCACTAACAAGCGCTCGGTATTCATTGTTTACGCTCTTGTATTTTTGCTCATTGCCCGGAATCAAAGAAGTAATTTGGCTACTATCAGATTCAATTAACGGATTGACTTTAAGTGAAGCAATCGTATTCCCGCTGAATAGATTTTCTCCAGGTACGTTGGGATCCGTTGATGACATCTGGTTTGCCTGGACAAAATCATTGACAATTTTGTTCAGGTTCGCTTGGTACTCATCAACCGTATCTATTGATTTAAGGATACCGGATAATTCGCCTCCGACTAAATCACTAACAATAACTTCAGTAGTAGTTGGATCACTATCAGCTACAGTGGCAAGCTCATTAACAGCTGATCCATCAACTAGTGTTTCACCAGAGCTTAAGCTGATTTTATAAGTTCCGTCTGTTTGGTCGGCAACTTTAATATCCACAATTTTCGATAGTTCTTCAACAAGTACATCTCGCTTATCCAATAAATCATTCGCCTGCGTACCATTGCGTTTGATGCTGTCGTTCAACTGGGCAATTTGCTCCAAATAACCGTTCGCTTCTTTAATTTTCGCAGTCAATTGGTTATCCAAGTCCGCTTTAGCACCTGTCATTGCACTATCCATAGCTTGCGCGGTATCGATGAAAGCCTGTGCTCTTTCTTTGATTACTGCTTTAGCGGAAAGGCTATCCGGATCATTCGCCAAGTCTTGCCAAGCTCCCCACAGTTGATCCATTGAAGAACTTAATCCCGTTTCGCTTGGTTCATTGATAATCGTTTCAAGTTGATCAAGTGTTTCTTGTTTGACGGATGCTTCACCTAGTTTTGCGTATTGCTCACGAAATTTTCCGTCTAAAAACTTGTCTCTCACACGAGTAATGGAGTCCAATGAGACCCCAGTACCAAGTTGGCCGGGGTTGACCGTACCACTTGTCCAAATGTTTAGAAAAGGGGAAGTGGATGCATTCACTTGTTGGCGTGAGTAGCCTCTGGTATTTGCATTGGCAATATTGTGACCTGTTGTTGCAATTCTTGCCTGCCCCATCATTAATCCGCGCTTCCCAACCTCTAATCCGTGAAATGTTGAAACCATCTTATTCCCTACCTTCTAACGTCAATCAAGCTTTTGTATCGAAAAAGCCCCGATTGCTTGTTTGTGATTTTTGTTGACCTATAGGAGATTGATAATTGAAGTGTTGTTGTTTTGACTTAGTAATGTGTTCGATCATATGTTGAACAAAATTCACTGAGTCTTCAATTAGTGACTCATTTACTTTATTTATATCATGCAGCTCCATCATGAGCTGTTGTAATGTTTTCAATTTTGATTGTAGATTTTTCCTCGTAAGTTCATCTGGAAGTTGTTCTACAAATTGACTGAAACTAAGAGAAGGATGATTTTGCATCACACTTTCAACCAGCTGTTCACGCTCCTGATCTACTTGATTGAGCTGTTTTATAATCTTTGCTTCCTCTTGTACCAGTTGATTCAACTCGTCCACTTTTCGCTCGACTAAAACAACTTTCTTTCGTTCCGCCAAGTTGATGAGTTTTTCCAGTATTACCATCAATTCTTTCAGCGTCGTGATTAACTGAAGCATCCGACACCCTCCTCTATATAGACGAAAATCTATTTATCAAACCAAAATTGATAGATTTTATCTGCCACTTTATCATTGTGAATTTGATACTCACCTGACTGAATTCGTGCCTTTAATGTGCTGATCTTTTCTTGTCTGTCTAAATCTATTTCGGTGTTCTTTTCAAATAACTCTTTTGCTTGATTTGAAATTTGAAGCTGGTCTTCTTTTTGCAATGGTCTCGTTTTGCCAACTTGGGAGACCTGCATTTGTTTTTGATAAGATTGAATAAAGGAAGAACCTGTCGTCTTATCGATATTCATTCCTTCACCGCCCTGTCGTTTATTTTCATTTCTTTAACTGCCAATATTGTGGCGTGTTCACTTTTGTCGATTTTTTATCTTGTTTATTTCTAATCTCATTTTGGAGATTTTCTCTTTTCAAGGTTTGATTGATTTCAGATGAGAATTGATTGAAACACTCGTCACATAACAATTGTCTTTTTATCTTTTTACTACAATGCGCACAGCGGTAACCCAGGTTCGGGTAGTCCTCTGCAAATATACGACCGTCACGAATGAAATCAGCAACCTGTTTCAAGGAAACATCCGTTTCTATGCTTACTTCTTCAATCGTAGCAAAACGATTTTTCTCGTCTTTTAAAAAGTCGGCAACCAGTTTGAAATCTTCCTCAGTTTTTTTGTAACAGCTCAAGCAATAATCTGTATGCTCTCTGAGAAACAATTTGCCACAAATCCTGCAGTTATCCAATTGACCTGATTGCATTTAAATCACCTGAATCTTTCTAATGTATATATCGGCACTTCTCACAAAATGTTTAGTACAAATACGAATTATTGTAATTTAAATTCCGTTACCAATACCCGTTCGACTTCTCCTGTTTCCACAATACCTTCAAGTTTTGCAGATAGTTCCTTTTCAAGTTTGACAATGCCTTCCTTGCCAATTAACTCGTCCTTTGTAAAGCCAGCAACAGTGGAAATGATGGCTGCGCGTACTTCAGGTTTACGTTTTTCCGCCTCTTCTTTCGTTTCCTTGCTACTTAACAAAATATTGAACTGAACAATTGCAAAATTGTTGGCGGATGCTAGATTGGTTGTGATGACGTCGGTGTCAACACTCATTTCAACCAGTTCTTCTGCTGAAATTACTTTTTCCTTTTCCTTGCCCATTACTTCTTCTTTCAAAAAAAACATGGCTCCCCCGCCTAATAAAATGATAGCGAAGAAGAGGATGACTAAAACTTTCATTTTTCCCATGGTACACCTCTTCAGTGGTTAGTTTCTTGCTTGTACGGTGATATCAAAACTTCCACACGTCGGTTTTCTGCTCTGCCTTCTGGAGTGTCATTTGTAGTAATCGGTCTGTACTCACCATATCCCGTTGCACTAAACACTTTCGGATCTAACTGTTTATTTTCAAGTAGTATTTTCATGAAATTGATGGCCCTTGCAGCACTCAATTCCCAGTTTGATGGAAACTCTTCTGAATTAGCCGGAATATTATCCGTATGACCATCAATATAAATGTTCCGTGGTAGGTCTGTAACCAGTAAATTTGAAATCTCAACCGCAATCGTTCTTGATTCTTCGTTTATATCCGCACTACCCGAAGGATAAAGTACCCCTTCTTTTATCTTCAACACCAACCCTTTGCTTGTCAGAGCTGTTTCAATTTTTGTAGATAATCCCTTGTCTTTTATGTAAACTTCAATTTTCCCCCTGAGTTCCCCGAGTTCTTTAAGGTCCTGCTCAAGGGTTATTTCAGCTACTGATTTCACTCCAGTTTCAGGTTTAATCTCATCCAGTTTGGAGATTTTGGACGTATCAGTCATAATTTCAATAGCCGCTTCTTCGTCCAGAATGCCTGTCCCACCTTGAAGCTCATTATTAAATGACTCTGAGATTTCCTTGAATTTCTGTGAATCGACTTCACTTGCCGCAAACAATACGATGAAAAGAGCGAGTAATAGCGTCAAAATATCGGCATAAGGAATCAGCCATGATTCATTAACATGATCTTCATGTTTTTTCTTACGCTTCAACGCGAACACCTTCTCTTGTTTTTTCTTCCTGCACAAGAACGCGATCTTTAGCAGGTAAATACGTCAGTAATTTCTCTTCTACTATACGTACTGGAAGACCTTCCTGAACAGCCAGCAAGCCTTCTAACATAATCGATTTCATTCTGGCTTCCTGCTCTGATTTACGCTTTAATTTATTGGCAAATGGATGCCACATGACATACCCCGTAAAAATACCGAACAAAGTAGCAATAAATGCCGCCGAAATGGATTTACCAAGCAATGAAATATCGTCTAAGTGGCCAAGTGCCGATACCAATCCCATTACGGCACCGAGTACCCCGAGTGTAGGTGCATATGTACCAGCTTGTGTAAAAATTTTCGCCCCAAGCTCATGTCTGTCTTCCATCGCAGCAATTTCTTCTTCCATCAGTTCACGAATATGTTCCTGTGATTGTCCATCAACCACCATTTTCAAACCACGTTGTAAAAATGGGTCTTCCACTTCTTCCGAACGCTCTTCCAATGCCAGTAATCCTTCTCTTCTTGCGACCATCGCCCACCCCGTGAACACTGGAATCAATTCTTTAAGAGAAACCATCTTCGACTCAGAAAAAATCACCTTAAATAGAACAGGGATTTTCTTCACTTCTTCAAATGGAAACGCAATAAGTATGCAGGCAACTGTTCCGCCAAAAATAATGACGAGTGCCGCAGGATTATATAAAGCGATTGGATCGGAGCCTTTCAAAATCATCCCACCGACCAGTACGAACATTCCAAGTATTATGCCTAACCATGATGTCTTATCCACACCAAACCCTCATTTCAATTTCAAAGAATAACAAACGTACCGTGACCTTTAGTTCTTTTTCGCAAGCTCAATGACTTGCTTCCATGTATCACGCAACTCTACAACATACCCTTCAACTTCTTCCAGTATTTCCAGGTTATTTTTCATATTGGCGTCAACCAGTCGAGTGTACATATATTCGTAAAGTTGTGTCATATTGTTGGAAATTTCGATTTCTTGGTTCAAGGTGATTCGCAGCTCTTGAATTATGTTTTGTGCCTTAATGATATTTGTATTTTTTACCTCGTAATTCTTTTCGGTCATCGCTTTTTTGGACAGCCTGATGAACTTCAAGCAACCGTTATATAACATCAGTGTAAGCTCCTGCGGAGATGCGGTCATCACTGAATTTTGCTGGTAAGTTTGGTAAGGGTTGATCACTGACATATTGAATCCTCCTGCTTTTTACTTCCGTTTATCGATAAAAGATCCCTCGGTCGATACATTCTGATACGCATCCACAAACTTCCTAGACCCTTGTTTCGTTTGAGTGATTTGATTCATTTGCGACTTGAACGACTGATGTAAACCCTTCATAAGCGTCTGGATCAATTGTTCGGTTTCTTTCATTTGCTGAATTACTTTCTTATCTTCTTCTGTCCAGTGAAAGTCAGTCTGTTGCATGTATGTATCCAGCTGAGAAATCAGCTGTTGTCTTTTATCGAAAAGGGATAGCAAGGTTTCCACTTGACCAGTTTCATTATCTTTCATATTTGAATTAAGTGTTTTAGCTTGATTATGGATTTCTTCGGTCATTTGAAGAAATTCGGCTAGTACGTTTTGGTACCCAATCATTACATGCCACTCATATTCTGTTGCATCCAAGAACTTTGTGAATTCATCTGACTCAATGCTTTTTCCATGGCCGTGAACTGCTTCCAATAGCGGTTTTCAACCATCTTTAACCGGTCATTCCATTTACTAATTTCTTTGTTCATTTGAGTGATTTTTTTTGACATAGTACTGTTGTCGACAGCACTCGTTGTACTGCCTGCACGTTCACTCAAACTTTTTACAACATCGTTCAGTTCCTGATAAACTCGGTTACCAATGCCGTTTTCACTGTTAGTAAATAACTCCATGACTTCATCAGGTTTATTTGACAATGCCTCTTTTAGCTTATTTTCATCAATGAATAGTTTTCCTCCCTCACTGTACTTACCAGTATTAATACCAATTTGAGAAAGCATATTGGTATTACCATTAGCAATTCCTGCGACGGGATTCATGAAGGCGCTTCTTAGATTTTGCAATGCACTTTTCAGCATTGGGTCATTTCGAATCAAACCACTTCTTGCTTTCTCTTCCCACAGTTCCACTTCCTTTTCACTCATGTCTTTTCGTTGTTCATCGGAAAGTGGTTTGAAGTCTGGATAGCGTTTCTCTACCAGCTTTTTCTCGATTTCAGAAATTGTTTCATTGTATTTCTCCACTAAATTTTTTATCATTTCTAATGGTTTGGCTGTATCTGATTGAACCGTAATAGTGGATGTGCCTTTTTGTAATAGATTTATGGTAAGGCCATTTATTGTTGTTTTGTTTGTCGTCAAGTTATTGACAGTAATTCCGTCGAATTTCACTTCTCCATTTGTAGCGGATGACATGAAGCCATCCCCTACAGCAGTGCCAGTGGTGAAGACCGTATTGGTGCCATCGTTTATTACTTGTTTGGCTAACAGGTCATTACTGAATTCCAACGTGAAGTTTTGATCAGAACCCATGCCTTTGGTCGACATGAAGAAGCTCGATGTAGTGTCATCAAAGCTCGCTCGTAACTCGGTTGTCTTTCCTGCTGTTGATTCCTGAAGTTTTTTCGCGACCTCGGCATAAGTCAAGCCACTAGTAACATCAACGCTTCCCAAAACCGTGCCCGCATTATCTTTAATTGTGATCATTCCTGTAGCAGGAATTACATCAGTTGATTTAGCAGCAACTCCAGCGACTTTTTCAATCATGCCGGCAGAATGGATTTTTGCAGGACTCGCAACATTCACTACTTCTACCTGATAAGTACCATTCAATGCGTTGGCTGTTGTTGATGCCGTCAAACTGCTCGGATTTGATGACGTTGCACTAAAGGCATTGAATGAACTTTGAAAACGCAGGTCACTTGCAGTTGTCCGTAACTTTGATAGAGATATATTAAATTCTCGATTGGCGTCCCGTTGCCATTCCGTCCATATTTTGTTCTGAGTCAATTTATTTAAGGGCATTTTCTGTGCATTCATAAGTTCCTTGACTAATGAATCCGTATCCATTCCTGATGCTATTCCGCCAATACGCAATTTACCTCACTCCACTTCTTTCGTTTCTGTGTTTATGTCATGATTTTTATAATAGACTTAATTAAAATTTGTCATCCACAATCAAACCCATTAACTCCGCCATAGAAGCATACATATCAAGAAATTTCTTTTGTGGAATTTCCTTCAGGACTGTATCCGAGTTTGTATCGATTACTTGTACATAATAGATATCCAGTTTTTCATGCAGTTTGAATTTTATTTCAGTAGGAGTCGGTTCCAGGAACTCATTCATCCCCTCGACTTTATCTATCAGCATTTCTTTAGTTACTTTCTCTTTTAGTTCAGTGGTCGGTTCTTCTAATTGAACTGGACCTTTGACAGGATACTCCATTGCAAGATCGACTTTCTTTGGAAACGGTATTGCAGGTGCTGGTTTAACTTCCATCAGTGGCTATCCCCTTGTATCGTCATTGTCGGTTGAGAAAGAAAACAAATCTACTTCACTGCAAATCAACCTTTATTTTATGTATATCGGCATAAACAGCGAAATTTTTAGTGTTATTTACAAATATATTTGTTCAAAAAAACAAGACCGATTCGATTAGAATCAGTCTTTTCTATGATAGATTATCAAAATGACGGCTGACCCCTGTTGTCCAATGATTGTTTAGACCAGTTGGATCATTTGCAACACCAATTGGGGCATATTTCGCTCCAATCTCGGCAATCGTGGATTTTCCTTGGTTCAAATAATTTTTACGTAAATTACGAGCCATATCGAAAATGCTATCTTCTATAGATGCGTAGCTTCTCAAGCCATTCTTACCCATCATTCCAGCGACATTATTCTTCTCTTTGACTGCTCTTGAAGAACCATTCCCCGTTTCATGGATGGCAATCGCAGAAAGGAGACTCGGATCTATATCATACTTTTTCCCTGCATTGATAAAGTGCGAGGCTGATCCGTTCAATTTTCCTTCCAAGCTACTATCAAGTTTCAAGAATTGCACGGGTTTAAAATGGAAGTCACTTGTATCATTTGGACTTGTAGGGACATCTATTTTATCTACTGCCTGCACGTTTACTGGAAGAGAAAATGGACTGTTTATTTGTGGAATCAACTGATTTTGAGCAAAAGGCAGAGTGGTTGTATTGTTCGATTCGCTCCCTTGCATCGCTGCATTTAATACCATAAGGAACAGAGAATTTTCATTTCCTACATTACCGAGTAAATTGGTTGCACTGCCTGATTGATTTATCGAAGGCATTGCTTGTGCCATAGAAGCCATTGTCATGTAATAAAACCAATTGGAAGAGATCGGGCTGGTCATTGATAGATTTCGCATCCTTCTTTATGTATTCATACCAATCATTTTACATAGAAACAATAATTAAAAGAATAGTCGTATAATCCCGTTAGTTGGTACTTTATAGAAAAAAAGAGCCAAAAAGAAGGACTGTGACGGGAGATAAGTCACAGTCTTCTTCTATATTAGTATTGTCCGATTACTCTTTTTACTAAAGAAGCTAACCATTCCCAGGATTTGAACCCATGGTGATGGCCGTTATTCGAGCCTTATTTTTTTGACCCTTTTACTTCCACTTCAGTAGATCCAAGTACTAGGTAATCACCAACCATTCCACTGAACTGAAGTGTCTGCTTGCCATTATCCCAGTCAAAATCATCCCGATTGAATTTGAATTGGCCTTTTTCGGCTTGTTTTTCATAGCCATTTTTACCGGTAAGGGCTGAAACGCCATTGATCGTTACTGTTTCTAAAATGAAATTCTTCGTGTCAAATCCTCTTGGCAATGATACGTCAACTGTGAAAACTCCGCCGTTATCCTTGATAACACCAGGATTAACTTTGATGGTGCTTACATGAATGTAGACTACGATTGTCTTTTCAAGAGTTGTCGTCAGTCCAACATGGTCAGTTACAGTTACTTTTACGGTATATTTGCCCGGATTAGTAAAGTCGATGATATCACCGTTTTTATATGCTTCACCATTAACCGTCAAGCTTTCCGTTTTGATTCCTGATTCAGCATCTTTAGCTGTATAGGCCAATGGAAGTTTTGTACCAAGAGTATAGATTTCCTTAAGCTCCCACGTTACAGTTGGGGCCGTTTTGTCAATCTTCACTTCGATTGTTTGCACTTCTTCTTTGTTACCTGCTTTGTCTACGCTGTAGAACGTAATTACATTAATTCCTTCTTTATTTACCGTGAAGCTTTTTCCTTCAACGTATTCAGAACCATTGATAGAGTAATATGTTGATGATAAACCACTTCGACTATCCGCTGCAGTCAATTCCACTACAAAGCTTTCTTTTACCCAAAGATTGCTAGCATTTGAAGTTGTTACTGGTGCTGACTTGTYAATTTTGACYTCAGCTGTTTTTACTTCTTCTTTATTACCAGCGTTATCGACGCTATAAAACGTAATTACGTTGATTCCTTCTTCTTTTACAGCAACGCTATTGCCTTTTGTGAAATCAGAACCATTTACTGAATAGAATGTTGTTGCTTCACCGCTTAGTACATCTTTAGCAGTAAATTCTAGAGTGAACTCTTGGTGCCATTCGTTAGTTGCATTAGAAGTTGTTGCTGGTGCTGATTTGTCGATTTTGACTTCAGTTGTTTTTACTTCTTCTTTATTACCAGCGTTATCAACGCTATAGAACGTGATTACGTTGATC
>NZ_JBFUIO010000011.1:0-55237 GCF_056401835.1 Paenisporosarcina sp. P4_D4
GGAGAGTCTATATGATTCAAATCGACTTTATCACGATCGTATTTGTACACCCAAAAATATATCCCCACTAAGCCYAGAAGAATCAATGCCATTCCACCTAGTATCCAAGCCATAATAAAACCTCCAATTTTCATATAAATAACATACTGCAATAAATTTAAATAATCGACGGGAAAATTATGGTTCAGATTTAAAGGAAAACTCTTACGGATGTCGAAATAGGAATAATGCGACACCTAGGGAGGAAATTAAATGTCAAAACGCAAATTAACTATAGAAGATTTAAATCAATTGGTTTCTGTTACTCAGCCTACCTTAGCACCAAATCAAAAAGAATCAGTTTTTGTTCATACAAAAATAGACGACAATGAAAATACATATCAAGCGAATTTATGGCATGTGGAATTGGATTCAAAGAAATTGACACAATGGACACATGGCAAAGAGAAGATTTCTTCTCCTACATATTCCATAGACGGCACGCAGCTTGCATTTTTATCTACTCGAGATGATAAGAATCAACTTTATGTATTGTCCACAAAAGGCGGGGAAGCACGTAAAGTGACTTCATTTGAAACAGGAGTCAGCAGTTTTGTGTGGTCTCCATGTGGAAAGAAAATATGGTTTTCTGCTTCCTTAAAAGAAGGAAAGAACTTTACTGATGAACCGGATAAAGAGGAAAAGAAAAAACCAGAACCATACGTAGTGGATAAAATGAAGTACAAAATGGACGGTACGGGGTTGCTGCCTCAAGACAGTTATAAACATATCGGTGTAATAAATCTTGAAAACGGGGAAGTAACACAATTTACGGAAGGCAATTATTTTTATTCGCTACAGTCCGTTTCACACGATGGATCGAAACTAGTCTTCGGTGTCAATCGTTCTGAAAACCAGGATTTCGAATTCCGTCAATCATTGTATTTGGTGGACGTGGACTCGAAGGAAGAAACGGTTGTTATTGAAGAAGATGGTTACTTTGGCGGTGCTGCATTTTCTTTTGATGATTCGAAACTGGCATTTGTCGGTAGCGATGCGTCTTTCAAGAACGCAACACATACAGAACTATATGTATATGATATCGAGTCAGGTTCACGCCAAAATCTGACTGAAGGAATTGATGCTCCAGTTGGGGATTATGTCGTAGCAGATACACAACAAGGGGCAAATGCGCCTAGCGTTGTATGGACGAAAGATGACCACTTGTATTTCCAAGTATCTACTATGGGGGACGTTCGATTATATGCCGCTTCATTGGAAGGGGAAATGTATCCGGCGACTGGCGACGATGAATATATATATGGTTATGATGTTGCAAAATCTGGGGAGTTTGCTCTGGTAACGGTGTCCAATCCAACCAGCATTGGCGAACTATATGTACAAACGATTGCGACTGGTGAAAGACAAGCATTAACGACATTCAATGAAACATTTGAAAACGAGGTGGAATTGGTATCACCTGAGGCAATTGTTTATGAAGGTGCAGAAGGATGGAACGTTCATGGTTGGTTAATGAAACCGGCGGGCTACGTACAAGGTGAAAAGTATCCATTAATTGTAGAGATTCATGGTGGTCCGCATGCTATGTACGCGAACACTTTTTTCCATGAGCTTCAGCTTTTAGCAGCACAGGGTTATGGCGTTCTATATGTAAATCCACGTGGCAGTCATGGCTACAGTCAGCAATTCGTCGATGCGGTTCGCGGCGATTATGGCGGCGGTGATTATGAAGACATAATGAAAGGCCTCGATTCGGTACTTGCTGAAAACGACTGGATTGATGAAAATCGTCTTGGAGTAACTGGCGGAAGCTATGGCGGGTTCATGACGAACTGGATTGTCGGCCATACGAATCGCTTTAAAGCGGCGGTCACTCAACGATCGATTTCAAACTGGATCAGCTTCTTTGGGGTATCTGATATCGGATATTATTTCAACGAATGGCAAGTTGGCGCGGATATGACGGATGTTGAAAAACTGTGGAATCATTCCCCTCTGAAGTACGCCAAGAACATCGAGACACCATTATTGATTTTACACAGTGAAAAAGATTTCCGTTGTCCGATTGAGCAGGCAGAGCAACTTTATATTACATTGAAACAAATGAAAAAAGAAGCGGGCTTTGTGCGTTTCCCGGATGCAGATCATAACTTGTCGCGAACGGGTTATCCAAATTTACGCTATGCCCGACTAGAGCAAATTACTGGTTGGTTTGATAAGTATCTATGAGGTGAAACGATTTGATTGAGGCAAGTTCACAGGTCCACTTGCGACCTTTTTATGAAGAGGATTTATGTAGACTATGGGAAATGAGTGCGAAAGAAGAAAATCCCGAATGGAAGAAATGGGATGCACCCTATTATCCATATTCACCAAAAACGTTTGAACAATTTTTATCCGATAAAGATCGTTATCTCAATAAGGAGCATATGTATGGGATTGAAGTGAATGACGAACTAATCGGGATGGTGTCCTATTACTGGGAGCATGAACCTTCTTTATGGCTTGAGATGGGAATCGTCATCTTTAAGCCGGAATATTGGAGCGGAGGCTACGGTGCAGAAGCCTTAAGAAAATGGACGAATCGTCTCTTTAAAACCATGCCGCTCGTACGTGTAGGCTTTACCACATGGTCCGGTAATTATCGGATGATTCGGGTAGGGGAAAAGCTTGGCATGACGATGGAAGCCCGTATCCGTAAGGTTCGTTACTACAATGGCACATACTATGACTCGATTCGCATGGGCATTTTGCGTGAAGAATGGGAAGCACAATCTAAATAATATCAAGACCCCTTTCGCATAATTTGAAAGGGGTCTTTTGGAATTTAGGAGTAGAAATAACGGGTAAACTATGTTATAAATAAGTCAGTTAACCTAATACCAAGTAAACTTATTGGAATAATATATATAAATAAAAAGGAGGATTTACTATGGGACGTGAATTCGTAGATATTTTTGACGAGTGGGTACATTCTTATGATGCATCCGTTTCCGGAAAAGATCCAGAATACCGTGATGTATTTGATAAATATGAAGAGATTCTTTCTGCGGTTGCTTCTAAATCATTTGGAACAATTGTTGAATTTGGAACAGGGACTGGAAACTTGACGGCGAAATTAATAGATGCAGGTCATTCTGTTATTGGTATCGAACCAAATAAAGCAATGCGTACGGTAACAGCGAAACGTTTTCCAGAATTGGCAATACTGGATGGGGACTTATTGAAATTTGAAGCACCCGAGAAGGTTGATACATTTGTCAGCTCGTATGTATTTCATCATTTAAAAGATTTAGAGAAAGAAAATGCTTTGGTCACATATGCTACTATATTGCCGGTTGGTGGGAAAATTGTATTTGCAGATACTGTATTTGTATCAGAAGAAGCAAAACAAGCACAGATTACAAAAGAACGCGCACGTGGTTTTAACAATGTGGCAGATGATTTGGAACGCGAGTACTACACGACGATACCTGTTTTGACTCTAGCATTTGAAAATGCTGGCTTCGACGTTCAGTTTGAACAAATGAATGATTATGTGTGGTTAATGGACGCAACTAAAAAATAGACTCTGTTAAACAATGTTGTTGAACTTCAGGGGGTGTGAAAAAAACATCTGCTCCTGCGGTTACTCGTCGCAAAGATTCCCACCTTCTCAATAAAAATCAACAGTAAAGAGTAAAAAATAAGGAGTGTTTTTGATGAAACAAATGAATGTTGAAAGCTTTAACTTAGATCATACAAAAGTAGTGGCACCTTATGTACGTCTTGCTGGTCGTAAAATGGGCACGAATGGCGACGAAATCCTGAAATATGATATCCGTTTCAAACAACCGAATAAAGAACATATGGAAATGGCAGGTTTGCATTCCATCGAGCATTTAATGGCTGAAAATATTCGCAACCATACAGATCAAGTGGTCGATATGAGTCCAATGGGATGTCAGACTGGATTCTATTTGGCTGTAATCAACCATGACAATTATGAGGAAATCCTAACGATTCTTGAAAAAACGTTGGAAGATGTCCTTCAAGCTACGGAAGTTCCGGCTTGTAACGAAGTCCAATGTGGATGGGCTGCAAATCACAGTCTCGAAGGCGCGAAAGAAATTGCACGCGACATGCTATCGAAGAAAGATGAGTGGCGTAACGTATTTGCGGAGGAAGCATAATGAACGTATACGGCAGCGTACATGAATTAATCGGCAATACACCGGTTGTTGAAATTAAAAATTGTGAAATTCCTAATAATTGCCGTATTTTTGCCAAGCTTGAATTCATGAATCCAGGTGGTAGCGTAAAAGATCGATTAGGCGTTTCTTTATTAAAGGATGCTGAAGAATCGGGAAAACTTCAACCAGGTGGCACTATTATTGAGCCGACCGCTGGCAACACAGGAATCGGTGTGGCTCTTGCCGCCATCGGCAAAGGTTACCAAGTGAAATTTGTGGTCCCGCAAAAGTTCAGTATGGAAAAACAAACTTTGATGCGCGCGTTGGGCGCTGAAATTATCAATACACCAACTGAACTTGGAATGAAAGGGGCTATTGAAAAAGCCGCAGAGCTTGTCAAAGAAACACCAGGCGCTTTTTCACCATCTCAATTTTCAAATCCAGCTAATCCTGAAACGTATGTCCATACTTTAGGACCTGAACTTTGGCGTGATTTGGACGGTCAAATTGACGTCTTTGTCGCAGGCGCAGGTTCTGGTGGAACCTTTATGGGAACTGCGAAGTATTTAAAAGGGCAGAAGGCAGATATTAAGACAGTGATTGTAGAACCAGAAGGCTCTATTTTAAATGGTGGGGAACCTGGTTCGCATTACACGGAAGGCATCGGTATGGAATTTTTACCAGCCTATATGAACAAAGCATATTTTAATGCTATCCATACGGTTACGGATAAGAACGCTTTTGAAAAACTGCGTGTGCTGGCTAAAGAAGAAGGTCTTCTCGTAGGCAGTTCGTCAGGAGCGGCATTTTATGCTGCACTGGAAGAAGCAAAGGTTGCAAAACCAGGCAGCCATATTGTAACTATTTTTGCAGATTCAAGCGAACGTTATTTAAGTCAAAAAGTTTATGAATTATTGAAGGAGGATGAAGCAGAGTGAGACCGAAAACGAAATTAATTCACGCTGGAATAGTAGGAGACGAAACAACGGGTGCCGTTTCTACTCCGATTTACCAGGTAAGCACGTATAAACAGGATGCCGTAGGTGATTTCCGCGGATATGAATATTCACGTACAGGGAATCCGACTCGCCATGCACTTGAAGTATTAATTAGTGATTTAGAAGGTGGTCATGCAGGCTTCGCTTTCGGGTCAGGAATGGCAGCAATCAGTTCAGTCATGATGCTTTTCAATTCTGGTGATCATATCGTCATGACGGATGATGTATACGGTGGTACATACCGTGTCATGACAAAAGTATTAAACCGTTTCGGAATTGAATCCACGTTTGTTGATTCTTCAAACGCAGCTGAATTTGAAGCGGCAATTAAAGAAAATACAAAAGCGGTCTTTATTGAATCTCCAACCAATCCATTGCTGAAAGTAACGGACATTGCGGAAATTGCACAATTGGCAAAAGCAAAAGGTTTACTGACAATTGTTGATAACACGTTTTTGACTCCTTACTTGCAACAGCCACTTTCACTTGGAGCGGATATTGTGTTGCACAGTGCAACGAAATATATTGGCGGCCATAGTGATGTAGTTGCTGGGTTGGTAGTTGTTGCGACAGAAGAGTTAGCGAAAGACCTACACTTTGTTCAAAACTCAGTAGGGGCAATTTTAGGACCACAAGATTCATGGTTATTGATTCGTGGCTTGAAGACACTCGGAATCCGCATGGAAGAAACAAATTCAAATGCTAAGCGCATTGCTGATTTCCTAGTTGCTCATGAAGCTGTTAGAAACGTCTTCTATCCAGGATTGGAATCACATGCTGGGCACGGCATCATGAAGAAACAGGCAACTGGTTTTGGCGGAATGATTTCATTTGATGTGGGCAGTACTGAAAAAGCCGATCAGCTGATCAAGAAATTAAAATACTTCACACTTGCTGAAAGTCTGGGAGCGGTGGAAAGCTTGATCTCCACCCCGGCACGGATGACGCATGCGTCAATTCCGGCAGAACGCCGCCAAGAACTTGGCATTCTAGACGGCCTTGTTCGTATTTCGGTTGGTATTGAAGACGTTGAAGATTTAATTGAAGATTTAGAGCAAGGGTTAGTTTAATATTCGTAGACTTCAGCCACTCCATCGAGATATGGAGTGGTTTTTGTTTGGCTTATGATAAACGATGTTGCTGATAGTAAAATAGTCAGTTCCCTTTTCATCAATAAAAATTAATAGAGCGGTTTGTTTAATGAATTAGATACTATTTATCCTCCTTATGAACATATTCTATAATATGGATAGGAGGTCGCCATGAAAAAAATCAGTTTGGTTCTTTGTTTATTGTGCGTAATCCTTTGCACAATTTTTTGGATGCGGTATGGTCATATCTTGGCTCAGGATGAAGGGACAATTCGACTTGGTTTGGCAGTTGCAGTTTTGGATGTCACTACACGTGAGTCTGTAAAGTTTCAGGAGACGGAATACGTGAAACGTTATGTTTCTGAATATACGGAAGAGGCGACATTTGACCATGTGAAGAAAATCATGAGTGATCTGGGATGGTCGTATGAAACACAAGAAGGAACGGCCTTATTTTTCAAGAAAAATAAAGATACGATTGTTGTAGAAACCGCCATTTTTATAGACGATTATTTATTATGGGACATGCCTTTAGAAGCTATTGATTCAGAGTGATAGTTAATTTCCATTTTTTTCTGGACAGTGAGTGATAACAATTTTATATTTTTATTGAAGTCTATTTAAAACTTTAATCTCTATTTAGGAGTGTTCCCAGTTGTATCATACAATTGTCGTCGGTGCTGGTCAGGCTGGATTAGCTATGAGCTATTTTTTAAAGTCAAATGAGAAGGATTTTCTTGTTCTCGATAAAGGATCATTCATTGGTGAGAGTTGGGTTAATCGATATGACTCATTGGTTCTTTTTACACCACGCCTATATAATTCCCTTCCAGGCATGATAATGGAAGGAGAGCCGCATGGATTGCCGTCGAAAGATGAAGTCAGCCGCTACTTAGCACGGTATGCCAAGAATTATCAATTCCCTGTTCAATTTAATAAGGAAGTTCATGGAGTCGTTCTAAATGACGATCAGTCGTTTAAGGTAACGACAAATAATGGTGTTTTTCAAACAAAAAACCTCGTCATGGCAACTGGACCTTTCCATAACAAGTTTGTTCCTTCAATGTCTAAATCAATTGATGATTATGTTGTTCAATTGCATTCATCCGAGTATCGCAACGAAAGTCAATTGCAGGAAGGCAATGTGTTGGTGGTAGGCGGTGGGAACAGTGGAGCACAAATTGCTGTGGAATTATCGAAATCAAAGAAAACATTTTTGGCGGTCAGTAAAAACCCCGATTATATGCCGTTATTCATCATGGGAAAAAGCATTTTTTGGTGGTTGGATAAAGTGGGAATATTAAATGCGTCTTCAAATTCCATGCTAGGTAAATTCATACAGCGAAAAGGCGATTTCATTTTTGGCCACGAGTTGAAAAATGCACTAAAACAAAATCGGGTTGTACTAAAATCAAGGCTCATTGAGTGCAAGGCGAATGAAGTAAGATTCCAAGATGATTCCACCTTACATATACAAAATATCATCTGGTCCACAGGATTCAGATCTAACTACTCTTGTATTCAAATTAATGGAGCTATTAGTGAGAAAAATGAAGTGCTGCATCAACGAGGAATCAGTCCAGTAAAGGGATTGTATTTCTTGGGCTTGCCATGGCAAAGTAAAAGAGGATCCGCTATTCTTCAAGGTGTAGGAGACGATGCGGAATATGTGATGGCTTTTTTAAACGACTGATTCTATTGGAACATGATAGTGAAGATACTACCAAAAAGAGCTATTCCAGAGGAAGTGTGAAATCTCTGGAATAGCTCTTTATTATTTCCCTTTAAAGACAGGCTTTCTTTTTTCGCCAAATGCAATCAAGGCTTCAACACGGTCTTCAGTAGGTATCGTTATTTCATAGGCTTTTCGTTCAATGTTCAAGCCTGTATGTAAATCAGCGTTCATGCCGTGTTTAATAGCAAATTTCGCTTGTTGTACGGCGATCGGCCCGTTTGCTAAAATCAGATTGGCAAATTTCCCCGTTTCTTCTAGTAAGCTTCCGCTGGAAACTACTTTTGTTAAAACGCCGTAAGCCAGAGCTTCATCAGCTGTTAAGCGACGTGCAGTCAGGATTAATTCAAGAGCTTTTGCTTCTCCGATCAAGCGTGGCAGACGCTGTGTACCACCGGCTCCTGGAATGATGGCTAAGCTCGTTTCAGTGAGTCCAAGTAATATATTATCTGCTGCAATTCGGAAATCGCATGCTAGTGCAAGTTCCATTCCCCCACCGAATGCGTGACCATTCATCATGGCAATTGTAGGTTGTGGCAAGTTTTCAATTGCTGAAAATACTTCACCGATTTTGTAAATATTGCGTTTTACTTGTTGCTCTGTCAACGTTTTGCGTTCTTTTAAATCTGCACCTACACTAAATGCTTTTTCACCAGAACCTGTGAAAACAACGAGACGAACGTCTGGATTGATGCGAATGGCTTCGGCAACCTGACCAAGTTCACGTAACATATCATAGTTAAAGGCGTTCATAGAGTCCGGACGATTGAGTGTGATGATAGCTAAATTCCCGTTTTGTTCGTAGCGAATGGTGTCCATGGTAAATCCCCCTTATAATGTTCACAATTTTGAAAGTTTTTCCCTTCAAAACATATCACTTTTTGGACGTTGTCGCCATCTCTCTCTATAATGGTAGGCAAAGGAGGCGCTTGAAATGGAACGTTTAGCAATTTATCGAATTTATCGCATTGTCTGGATGTCCGTAAAGTTTTTTACACAAGTAACGCTTTTTCAGCGCCGTTATAAAGGTCGTTTTACACCGGTAATCAACGAAAAATGGGAGCGGCTTGTGACGAGGCAAGCGAAAGAATATAAACGGACCGCACTCAAACTTGGCGGATTAATGATTAAAATGGGACAGTTTTTATCGACACGTGCGGACATAATGCCGCCTTCATTTATTGCAGAGCTAGAAGGGTTGACCGACCGGGTTCCTGCTGTTCCGAGAGAGAAAGCAATTGATCTTCTCGAACAGGAGTGGAATGAAACTCATACGGATATTCTCATGAACCTATCGGATAAACCTGTCGCATCTGCATCGATCGGTGAAGTCTATAAGGGCTCGCTGAAAGACGGGACGCCTGTGGCAGTGAAAATTCAACGCCCGGAAATCGAGCGCATTTTACGTGCTGATTTTCGTGCCATGAAAATTGTGATTTGGCTGGCAAAACGTTTCACGGCTTTTGGCAAACAAATTGATTTCAATCTGTTGTATAGCGAGATGGTCGATACGGTTGGGGCAGAGCTTAATTTTTTACAGGAACTACGTAATGGGCGCAGCTTTGCGGACCGTTTCGAATCAATGCCAGGTGTTCGTTTCCCTGTGTACTATGATGAATTTTCTACGCGTCGCGTTCTGGTGATGGAATGGATTGAAGGTGCCCGTATAACCGACCTTGCATTTATTGATTCTAATGGGATAAACCGTCGCGTTTTATCGGAGCGACTGTTTCGGTTGTTTTTAGAACAAGTGCTGGATGGTGGACAATTCCACGCGGATCCACACGGTGGAAATATCTTAATTAAACCCGATGGCACGATTGTGTTGATTGATTTCGGAATGGTCGGTTCTATCAGTAAAGAGGAAGCGCGTTCCGTGTTAAAAGTCGTCGAAGGTATACTGCTCAAACAGTATGACCAAGTATTGGATGGTCTGGAAGAGTTGAGATTCTTGTTGCCGCAGGCAGACCGCCGTTTACTGGCAGATGCAATTGCCAGAGTGGTTGCAGCGTATGAATCCGAAGAATTGACGCAAATGGACAGTTTTGTCGTCGACCGTTTACTGGATGACTTAAAAGGAATTGTCCGTACGCAACCTGTGCAGCTGCCTGCGGAATTCGCCTTTTTTGGTCGGGCAGTTTCGACTTTTATTGGAGTTCTTCATGTTCTGGATCCGAAAGTGGATTTACTTGCTATTGCGCGGCCGCGTGTGCTCGAATGGGCAACAACCCAAAAAGAGGGGGACAAATCATTTTCGAAAGAGGATGCGGTACGCTTTGCATTAAATGCAATCGGACCATTGCGTGCTTTCCCACAAAAAGTAATTACTTTCCTAGATGAACCGACTCGAATGCGGGAATACATGCAAATTCGGGATGCACAATCCAAAGTGGAACGATTCCAACTGCAAACGCGAATGTTTGCCGGAATCATATCTGTTTTGTCCTTGGCTACAGGGTTTTATGCGGTATGGGATGATCATTCTCCATTAATGGTTACATCCGGATTTTTCTTTATCGCTTCTGCTTGGGTTTATCGAGGGAAATCACATAAATAACGCTGAACCATCTCTTTTTTGAGGTGGTTTTTTTGACGAATATTTCATGTCATCTCACGCTAAGGTTAACTTGAAGTGAGACGCAGCAACACTTCCAGCGAAATTCCCCTGATTTCCCACTTGTATTTTTTAAAAATGAGCGTACAATATAAAATACGAACAAACGTTCTTGAAGGAGGCGAAAACATGCCGCTCATTCCAGCCGATAGTTTACCCTATTTTGAAAAAATGATTTATCTCCCCATGGTATTGACCATTTTGGAGCGCGACCGGGAAATCGTTGAAAAAGGCCCATTCAAGTTGAAGAGACCTTATGTGGCCATGATCGATCAAGCAGTGAAGGAAGCGCAGCGTGAATTGAAAGACACGAAAATCTATTTGCGCCAACACAATATGAAAGTCATTCGAGGCAATCACGATGACACCTTTACCGAATATGTTTTTTTTCACAGTGGATACGAAGAGCATCGCCGCTATTTGAACGTGCGCTTGAGAAATCGAGTCGAGGAGCTGCTGAGTGTGTATCTGTCAATTGCAAAACAGGCTAATTGAGTGAGTGGGGAAATTGAGTGAAAATCAAAATAATAAGCCCTTTCACAGAGAAAGGGCTTAAGAGTATGTATTATCTGGTAGGATTTGTTTGGGTTGGTAAATATGTAAGCTTTGACTGAGAAAAAGGATGGTTCATTTGATCGCGTGTTTTTTGAAATTGATTCGTCAGGAAATGGGAAAGCACAAATTGTCTGCACATTGTTGTGTACGAAACATTCACCGGTAGAATCTGCGAATTAGTGAAATGCACTAAACATTGGTTGTGGGAATTAATTGAATAGCTATCGATAGCAGAAAAGGATATCCATATATTTCCGTCTGATTCGGCAGATAGGGTCGGCATCATGATTAATGGAACTCCAAAATCATGTGAAATGATGAGAGGGACTTTATGCAAAGGGCCAATGGATTCACGAGAGAAAAACGTAGCATGTTTATAAGAGTTTCCATAAAAAATAAGTGATTTTTTTATAATGGCCCCAGGCTTCATTCTAACGATAAATTCAATATGGTTTTCAATGACACGAGTGTAAAGATTATTCTCATTCCAGAACGGTACGAGAGCAATGGTGTTGAATGACACGATGTAATTCGAGGCAGCGGAGATTTTTTTATCCATCTATTCACATCCCTATTTTAGAGTACAAACCCTATTATAGAGAAAATTGGGAATTTTGCAATACTTTTGACTAATTAGTACAAATATTAAGAAAAAATAAATCATACGTAATATTCAGAAAAAACATTTGCAACTTCCTAGGTTTTTTATTTATAATAGAAAAAAGGCATCCGAGGTGATTGCAATGGATAAGTATTATTCATATGCTGATTTTCTGAAAGCGATGGGGCGAAATCAGACCGTTAGTGAAGCGGAGAAACTGTTGAACGATATCTACATGGATTTGTTCTTGAACCATGTGCATCGCGAGCAACGGAAAGAACGCTTGCTGACCTTGATTGATGGAGCGCTCGATCTGAAAGATAAAGAATCGTTTGTGGCATATACAAGCGAATTACGTCTGTTGCAACAAGAAAGTGTGTAATGATTAGATGATTAGTTCCTATAGACTTGTGAATTATCCGCTCTTCGCGAAGAGCGGATTTTGTTTTTTTAGCAGAAAAACATACGTTCGCTTTTTATTCGTGTTCCATTGGGGAATATGATAAAATATGAACATTCAATAAAAATGGCCGAACCCCGCTAACCTTAACAAAAGTAGCGCTTTCCGCTTTATAAACAAGGAGGAAATTATGGTACAGAATTTTGATTTGCAGGCTCCTTACAAACCTGACGGTGATCAACCGCAGGCGATTCGCGAATTGGTAAAAGGAATTGAAGAAGGTCGGAAATACCAGACGTTACTTGGTGCAACAGGAACAGGTAAAACATTTACCGTGTCGAATGTAGTGACGGAAATCAAAAAGCCGACATTAGTCATGGCTCACAATAAAACACTTGCAGGACAACTGTACAGTGAGTTCAAAGAATTCTTCCCGAATAATGCGGTGGAGTATTTTGTTAGTTTCTACGATTACTATCAACCGGAGGCTTATGTGCCACAAACGGATACGTATATCGAAAAAGATTCAAGTATTAATGAAGAGATTGATAAATTGCGCCACTCCGCAACGTCGGCTTTATTTGAACGGGAGGATGTATTAATTGTTGCATCCGTTTCATGTATATATGGACTCGGAAATCCCGAAGAATATCGGGAAATGGTGTTGTCCCTTCGTACGGGAATGGAAATCGAACGCAATCAATTACTCCGTCGATTGGTCGATATTCAATATGAACGAAACGATATGAATTTCGTCCGCGGGAAGTTCCGTGTGCGAGGAGATGTCGTTGAAATTTTCCCGGCTTCCCGTGATGAACGGTGCATTCGCGTTGAGTTTTTCGGGGATGAAATCGACCGGATACGTGAAGTGGATGCCTTAACAGGTGAAATTATCGGAGACCGTGAACATGTTGCGATATTCCCGAACTCCCACTTCGTTACCCGTGAAGAAAAATTGCTGAAAGCGATAGAAAATATTGAAATTGAATTAGAACAGCAACTGAAAGTTCTACGTGGCGCAGACAAATTACTAGAAGCGCAGCGTCTGGAACAACGTACCCGCTACGACTTGGAAATGATGCGCGAGATGGGCTTTTGTTCAGGTATCGAAAACTATTCACGTCATTTAACACTGCGCGAATCTGGGGCCACCCCATATACATTACTTGATTATTTTCCAGACGATTTCCTGATGGTCGTGGATGAAAGCCACGTAACATTGCCTCAAGTAAGGGGGATGTTCAACGGGGATCAGGCTCGTAAGAAAGTGTTGGTGGATCATGGGTTCCGGTTACCATCCGCCATGGATAACAGACCATTGACATTCCAGGAATTTGAAGGTCATATGGGGCAAGCCATATTCGTTTCAGCGACTCCAGGACCTTATGAATTGGAACACACACCTGACATGGTTGAGCAAATCATTAGACCGACAGGCTTGTTAGACCCTACAATCGATGTCCGTCCGATTGAAGGTCAGATTGATGATTTGATTGATGAAATCCGTCAACGGGCCGAGCGTAATGAACGGGTTCTTGTGACCACATTAACGAAAAAAATGTCAGAGGATTTAACCGATTATTTAAAAGAAATCGGCATTAAAGTTAATTATTTGCACTCAGAAATTAAAACACTTGAGCGAATTGAAATTATTAGAGAACTTCGCATGGGTACGTATGATGTATTGATTGGCATCAACTTGCTCAGAGAAGGACTCGATATTCCGGAAGTTTCGCTAGTGACGATTTTGGATGCGGACAAAGAAGGGTTTTTACGTTCCGAGCGTTCACTTATTCAAACAATTGGACGGGCAGCACGTAATGCCAATGGACATGTCATCATGTATGCGGATCGCATGACGGATTCAATGACCAAAGCAATTGGTGAAACGCAGCGACGCCGCGATATCCAAATAGAGTATAACGAAAAACATGGCATTACCCCGCAAACAATTCAGAAGAAAATTCGCGATGTCATTCGTGCTTCTCATAATGCAGAAGAAACATCGACATATATGGAAAAAGTAACAAAAGGCAAAAAATTGACCAAAGACGAGAAAGTGACATTGTTGCTGACTTTGGAAAAAGAAATGAAAGACGCAGCGAAAGCACTCGATTTCGAACGTGCAGCTGAACTGCGTGACACGATTTTGGAACTGAAAGCGGAAGGATGAACCGATTTGAAAAACCAGGAAATTCGTATACAAGGTGCACGTGCACATAATTTGAAAAACGTAGATTTAACAATTCCACGAGACAAGCTTGTTGTCATGACAGGCTTATCGGGATCGGGTAAATCTTCACTTGCTTTCGATACGATTTATGCAGAAGGACAACGACGTTATGTCGAGTCATTGTCTGCCTATGCACGACAGTTTTTAGGTCAAATGGATAAACCGGATGTAGATGCCATTGAAGGCTTGTCACCTGCCATTTCCATTGACCAAAAAACAACAAGCCGCAATCCTCGTTCCACTGTGGGGACAGTAACGGAAATTTATGATTATTTACGACTGTTATTTGCACGTGTCGGGAAACCGATCTGTCCAAATCACGGGACTGAAATTACATCACAGACCATTGAGCAAATGGTTGACCGTTTGATGGAATTCCCGGAACGTACGCGGATGCAAATTTTAGCGCCGATTGTTTCCGGTCGTAAAGGTACTCATGCAAAAATGTTGGAAGATGTGAAGAAGCAAGGCTATGTACGAGTGCGTGTAAACGGTGATTTAATGGATCTGGATGACGACATTAATTTAGACAAAAATAAAAAGCATGACATTGAAATTGTTATTGACCGTGTCGTGATGAAGGATGATGTTGCAGCACGACTGGCAGATTCATTGGAGTCCGCGTTAAGACTGGCGGATGGTCGTGTCTTGATTGATGTAATGGAACATGAAGTATTACTGTTCAGTGAACATCATGCATGTCCAATTTGTGGATTTTCAATTGGGGAACTAGAACCACGCATGTTTTCATTCAACAGTCCATTTGGTGCCTGTCCGGAATGTGATGGTCTAGGTACGAAGCTTGAAGTGGATCCTGAACTTGTGATTCCCGATTGGTCAAAATCGTTGAATGAAGGAGCGATTGTACCGTGGGAACCGACCAGTTCTCAATACTATCCACAACTTTTGGCGGCAGTATGTAAACATTACAAAATCGATATGAAAAAACCCGTGAAAAAACTGCCGAAAGAACAAATGG
Organism: Paenisporosarcina sp. P4_D4; assembly: GCF_056401835.1. Classification (NCBI taxonomy): domain Bacteria; kingdom Bacillati; phylum Bacillota; class Bacilli; order Caryophanales; family Caryophanaceae; genus Paenisporosarcina; species Paenisporosarcina sp. P4_D4. The sequence continues at coordinate 15,376 of NZ_JBFUIO010000011.1, forward strand.
ATAAAATTCTTCATGGCTCTGGCAAGGATAAAATTACATTCCGTTATGAAAATGATTTTGGACAAGTTCGGAGCAATGAGATTTATTTTGAAGGCGTATTAAAAAATATCGAACGCCGTTATAAAGAAACGTCGTCGGATTATATTCGCGAGCAAATGGAAAAATATATGGCCCAACAAGATTGCCCAACATGTGAAGGCTATCGTCTGAAACCTGAAACATTGGCAGTGAAAGTAGCTTCACTACATGTCGGACAAGTGACGTCTTTCTCCATTCAGGAAGCTGATGCATTTTTCAAATCACTCGAGTTATCCGAAAAAGATATGCAAATTGCACGACTCATTTTACGTGAAATCGATGAACGACTTGGGTTCCTTATTAATGTGGGACTGGATTATCTAACGTTGAGTCGGGCTGCTGGAACATTGTCGGGTGGGGAAGCACAACGTATCCGTTTAGCGACTCAAATTGGTTCGCGTTTATCGGGCGTACTTTACATTTTGGATGAACCTTCAATCGGCTTGCATCAACGAGATAATGATCGCTTGATTTCAACGCTTAAAAATATGCGAGATATCGGTAATACGTTAATTGTGGTTGAACATGATGAAGACACGATGATGGCTGCAGATTATTTAATTGACGTGGGTCCTGGAGCAGGAGTACATGGTGGAGAAATTGTCGCTTCCGGAACACCGGCGCAGGTCATGAAAAACACGAAGTCCATTACCGGTCAATATTTAAGCGGGAAGAAATTCATTCCGCTGCCTACAGAACGTCGCAAACCGGACGGTCGTTTGATAACGATCAAGGGAGCGACAGAAAACAATTTGAAAAATGTTACCGTGGATATTCCGCTTGGTGTTTTCACTTCGGTTACAGGTGTGTCAGGTTCAGGGAAAAGTACGTTGATAAATGAAATTTTGCATAAAGCTCTCGCTCAAAAGCTAAATCGAGCAAAATCGAAACCTGGACAGCACATAGAAGTAACAGGTATCGAACAATTGGAAAAAGTCATTGATATTGACCAGTCTCCAATTGGCCGAACACCAAGATCAAATCCAGCTACCTACACGGGCGTATTTGATGATATTCGGGATGTGTATGCGTCAACGAACGAAGCGAAAGTGCGTGGCTACAAAAAAGGTCGATTCAGTTTTAACGTTAAAGGTGGACGTTGTGAAGCTTGTCGTGGTGACGGTATCATCAAGATTGAAATGCATTTCTTGCCGGATGTCTATGTACCATGTGAGATTTGCCATGGGAAACGATACAACCGTGAAACACTGGAAGTGAAATACAAAGACAAAAATATTGCAGATGTATTGAAAATGACAGTGGAAGACGGTCTGAAATTCTTTGAAAATATCCCGAAAATCAGCCGTAAACTTCAAACAATTGTCGATGTAGGCCTAGGCTATATGGAGTTGGGCCAGCCAGCTACGACGTTATCAGGTGGTGAAGCACAACGGGTTAAGTTGGCTTCGGAATTGCATAAACGCTCGAATGGTAAATCATTCTACATTCTAGATGAACCGACGACTGGACTTCATGCACATGATATTGCCCGTTTGCTTGTTGTCTTGCAGCGATTGGTTGAAAGTGGCGATACCGTTTTAGTAATCGAACATAACTTAGATGTTATTAAAACTTCCGATTACTTGATTGATTTAGGGCCAGAAGGTGGCGATAAAGGCGGCACCATTTTAGCAGTGGGTACCCCTGAAGAAATTGCCAATGTCAAAAAGTCATATACAGGTCGCTATTTAAAACCTGTGCTAGAACGTGACCGTCAGCGCATGGAAGATCAAATCGCAAAAGCTTCAACAAAAAAGAAGGCGAAAAAAGAGACAGTTTCAGCTAAATGAAACCTTTTTGTGGATGAACCGTATGTATAAGGGAAGAACAAAGTTCCGCGCAAAGCGGCTTTGAAGGAGGCCAACTATATGCAAGAAGAACGTAAACGCATTTTAGATCTAGTTGAAAAAGGAACGATTTCTGCTCAAGAAGCGTTGGTATTACTAGAGGCTCTTGGAAATGATAAGGCTAAACCTAGTGTGTCAGCATACGCTGGACCGGGAACGTCTGATGTGCATAACCATTCCACTCATACAAATTCTGAAACACACAACAAGAAAACCACATCCTCTCAAGCAGAAGATTTTATGGAAGATATTAAAAGAGATTTTTCGCAATTCAGCGACCGTTTCATGCAATTTATGCAAACGGCTGTCGGTAAAATGAAATCATTCGATTTCGATATGCCTTTCGGTGAACCGAACGAATTTCATCACACCTTTACAAAAGAGTTGGCAGATTTCAAAGAAGTCTCTGTCGACATTGCCAATGGGAAGTTCGAAATTTATCCTTCACAAGACGGTCAAGTACGAGCGGAATGCCATGTGAAAGTGTATCGTGCTCCCAATGAAGAGGATGGGAAGAAAGATTTCTTTGAAAAATTTGTATTTGTCGTGGATCAACAAAGATTGCGCATTATCAGCGACATGAAAACAACTTCTGTCAATGTCGTCTTGTATGTTCCAAAACAAATGTATGATTCCATATCGGTTCGATTGTTCAATGGAGCCTTCATCAGCAAACATCTAGAAGTGGGACGCTTTAAAGTCAAAACCGCTAATGGCAAAATTGAATTGAAAAATGTTCAATTGGAGGATGGCGAAATCCAGACTGCCAATGGCGCCATTAATATTAAAGATGCCATTGGAAACAAGGTTGATGCAGAAACCATAAATGGTCGTATTTACATTGATGGCCATTTAAAAGATATTGAAGCACAATCTGTGAATGGTCATGTCGTTGTCACCACGAAAAATCCCGAAGCACGTAAAGTTGAGGGACGTGCAGTGGCTGGTACAGTAGAAATTTATGTCCCGTCCACGGTTGCTTTGCAAGGGGAAGTGGCTTCGAATTTCGGGAAAATGGACGTATCATTGCCGGATGTGACACGTTTAAATGAGCAAGAGCATTTCTTGCAAAAAAATATCCGTTTTACAAAAGAACTCACAGATTCAACAGCAGCTCCTCTGTATATTAAAGGGGAAGCAAAAACAGGCTCGATTGTCGTACGCTATACAACAGCTGAATAAATAGAAAATCCCCAAATCGAAAGTACAATCGATTTGGGGATTTTTATATTCCTTATTATAATGAACACAGTATACCGAAAACGATGGCTTGTGCACATTGCTGTTGATATTCTAGACTTTTTAACAAGTCTGCTTCTTTTTTATTTGTCATAAATCCACATTCCACTAATATGGCAGGCATCGTCGTTTCCCTCAGCACGGCTAAGTCCCCTTTTTTAACACCTCGATTTTTTCTACCTGTGCGCATGATCAAAGCTTGCTGAACAAAAGTAGCCATCCGAGTTGAAGTTTCGCTTGGGTTCAAACAAGTATACGTTTCAATGCCTTGAGCTTGGTTCCAATCATTGCCGAAAGCATTCGCATGAATCGATATAAATGCTGAAACTTTCAGTTTGTTCGCTAGAGATATGCGTTCTGAAAGTGCAACATCGCAAGAATTATTATGCGAAAATAGTACGGTAAATCCTTCAGCAGTAAAGAGCTTCTTGACATGTATAGCCGTGGCTTCATTAAAAGTGAATTCCCGTAAGGCTCCATCAGGCGATCGTTTACCTGAAGTTTCTGGACCATGTCCAGCATCGACGATTATCTTCTTCATTCTTCATCCCTCCTAATACTTACATAGGAAAAATGAAAGAAGAGAGATAATTTCGATCGAGATTACCTTCAATTTAGTACCATGAAATTAATGTTGTACTATCAAAATGCTTGTCTAGCTCCAATCGCCATCCCTAACCTTCCAGCGCAGATGTACAGCAAAACGGCACTTTGCGCTTTTCTCAAAGTGCATGCTAAAATAAAGGACATGACGGATAATTCGCATTTCGAAGAAAGCAGGTGATATTTTGGTACAAGTGACAACAAAAGATGTAATGGAAATGTTCGATTTAAAACTAGTCAGTGGCCAGGAAGGCATCGGCAGGCATATTGCCATCAGCGATATCTCAAGACCAGGGTTAGAAATGGCCGGTTATTTTACACACTACCCAGCAAACCGTGTCCAACTACTCGGCACGACAGAACTGTCATTTTATGATATGTTGCTGCCTCACGAACGAATAGATCGCATGAAAAAGTTATGCTCACCTGATACACCAGCTATTATTGTTTCACATGGTATGACCGTACCGGAAGAACTGAAGATTGCTTCGAATGAAGAGCACGTACCGGTATTGACTGCAAAAATGGCAACTACGAGGTTCTCCAGTTTGCTGACAAACTTTTTGGAAAGCAAACTCGCACCTACGACTGCAGTACACGGCGTACTCGTTGATATTTATGGGGTAGGCGTTTTGATTACAGGGAAGAGTGGGGTCGGTAAAAGTGAGACCGCTCTAGAACTTGTCAAAAGAGGTCATCGCCTCGTTGCTGACGATTGTGTGGAAATCAGACAAGAAGCCGAAAATACGCTTGTAGGGAATCCACCAAAACTGATTGAGCATTTACTAGAAATCCGTGGACTGGGCATTATTGATATCATGACTTTGTTCGGTGCAAGTGCAATACGCAGCTTCAAACGGATATCTCTAGTAATTGATTTAGAGATTTGGGATGCACAGAAAACGTATGACCGTCTCGGGCTCGAGGAAGAAAAAATGAAAATTATTGATACGGATCTGACGAGACTGACGATTCCCGTTCGACCTGGTCGGAACTTAGCAGTTATTATTGAAGTGGCAGCGATGAACTATCGTTTGAAACGTATGGGAGTCAATGCAGCAGAGGAATTTTCCAATCGTCTGAACGATGTCATTAGTCAAAATGAAGACGCTACATATTAAAAGCAGGAAGTATGGAAGGGGTATAACATGAATTTTTTACTTGGAGCATTTGATCCAATCGCGATTTCTCTTGGACCGATTGATGTACGATGGTACGGCGTCATTATCGCTTTTGGAATTGTTTTGGCATTTCTAGTAGCACAGCGTGAAATGCTGAAACGAGGTTTTCACGAAGAATTCTTAACGGATTTATTGATATGGGCTGTCCCATTGGCAATTCTTGGGGCGCGTCTTTATTACGTAATATTTAAATGGGAGTATTACTCCCAAAATCCCGGTGATATCCTTCAAGTTTGGGAGGGAGGACTTGCCATACATGGAGCATTGATTGCTTCATTCGTTACCGCTTATGTGTTTACGAAAAAACGCAAAGTCTCATTTTTGAAACTGGCGGACGTAGTGGCACCAAGTATCCTAATCGGTCAGACAATAGGACGTTGGGGCAACTTTATGAATCAGGAAGCCCACGGAGGACCTGTATCACGTGCTTTCTTAGAGAATATGTTTTTACCAGACTGGATTATCGAACAAATGCGAATTGATGGGACGTATTACCATCCCACTTTCTTATATGAATCTATATGGAATTTCATGGGTGTTGTTATCTTAATATTATTGCGTAGAGTTAATTTACTACGCGGAGAAATGTTCTTGTTTTATCTTATCTGGTATTCTGTGGGACGTTTCTTTATTGAAGGATTGCGGACTGACAGTCTGTATTTACTCGGGGAACTTCGCACGGCACAGGTAGTGTCTCTTATTACAGTTGTTGTTGCACTATTGATTGTTGTTTACCGTCGTATGACCATTAAAGATCCTGTGCGTTATAAAGACGCATAAATAAGGAAGTATCATACATGACTACAATAAAAAATGGACTGCTGGCGGGTCTTAAAACAACCTGGACGCTTAGCAAAATCATATTTCCAATTACATTGTTGCTGGTTATTTTGCAGTACACACCAGTTCTTCCGTGGATTATTGACTTCGTTTCTCCCATCATGGGTTTATTCGGATTGCGCGGCGATGCAGCGATTCCGCTAGTATTAGGAAACGTGCTCAATTTGTATGCAGGGATTGCTGGAATACTTTCACTCGAATTGACTGTTAAAGAAGTCTTTATTCTGGCAGTCATGTTGTCATTCTCACATAATATTTTTATTGAAACGGGAGTGGCATTAAAGGTTGGCGTAAAATTGTGGGTAGTTTTACTCGTAAGATTTGGTCTTGCAGCTATATCGGCAATCGTCATAAACCTGGTGTGGTCTGGTGGTTCGCAAGTCGCTCAATATGGGATGGCACCAAAAATGGCTACCATGCCTGAAGGGTGGCTTGAAATCATCTTACTCGGACTGCAAAAGGCAAGTTATGGGGTACTGCAACTCGCCCTGGTCGTTATTCCATTAATGGTTGTCATTCAATATTTGAAAGACAAACAGTATTTGCAGAAGTTTTCACAAAAAATCGCACCTTTTACAAAGTTGCTCGGAATTAAACCAAATGCTTCGATGACACTGGTATCTGGATTGGTTATCGGGTTGGCATTTGGTGCAGGCGTAATGATTCAGGCAGTACAAGAGGACGGGGTCAGCAAGAAAGATGCAACGCTGGTCTTTATCTTTTTAGTCGCCTGTCACGCAGTTGTAGAAGATACGCTTATCTTTATTCCTCTTGGAATACCGATTTGGCCATTATTTTTACTAAGGCTCGGCATCGCTTTTGTATTGACGATTGTGGTCGCATCAATTTGGAAAAGAGCTGAGCAAACGAAAAGAAAGGAAGTACTTATATCATGAAATCTCAACCAATAACAACGCTTCTTTTCGATTTTGATGGTACATTGCTGGATACGAATGAGCTCATCATTCAAACGTTTTTAAGTGTTTTAGGTAAAAGATATCCCGGAAGATTTACTAAAGAAGACGCGCTGCAATTTATAGGACCGTCCTTAAAACAGACCTTTGATTCGATTGATGAAACATTGACAGAAGAGCTAATTAAAGAATACCGCGCATGGAATATTGAAATGCACGATCAAATGGCTGTCGAATTTGATGGTGTTACTGATACTCTCCGTATATTAAAAGCTCGAGGCCTTAAGATGGCGATTGTATCAACGAAAAGGCAAGGTATGATTCAGAAGGGATTAACATTAATGGGGATTGAGGACATCTTCGATGTTGTGATTGCACTCGACGACGTGGTTACCCCAAAACCAGACCCTGAACCCATTCTTTTGGCACTTGAGCGTTTGAATGCAACGAAAGAAGAGGCAATAATGATCGGGGACAACTCCCATGATATCGAGGGTGGTCAAAACGCAGGTGTAAGAACAGCTGGTGTTGCATGGACTGCTAAAGGCGAAGCATATTTAGCTACTTTTAACCCAACATATATGTTGCAGCATATAACGGATTTGCTTGAAATCGTGGACGGAACATCTTCATGAGAAGGACGGAACGTTATCCCGTAGAAGGGGCAAACTCGTTGTGGCATATTTACCGAACGGTGCCTTTTTGGAAGGTGATGAAAAATTTTATCGTTATTCAACTGGGCAGATACAGCCCTTCATTGCCACTGAAAAATTTCCTCTACCGACACTTTTTACATATGAAAGTTGGAGAGCAAACCTCATTTGCCTTGATGGTTATGCCTGATGTCATGTTCCCGGAGAGAATTACAATTGGAGAGAATTCAATCATCGGGTACAATACGACGCTTTTAGCTCATGAGTACTTAATTGACGAATATCGTATTGGAGACGTCATTATTGGGAATCGTGTTCTTATAGGAGCGAATTCTACCATTTTACCTGGAGTTACTATTGGTGATGGTGCGATCGTTTCCGCTGCTACTCTTGTGCATAAAGATGTACCAGAAGGCAGTTTTGTCGGAGGGAATCCCATGAAAATCATTTACACTGCTGAAGAAATGGCGACACGTCGCCTTATATAACTAGAAAAGACCTCATGAAGAGAATTCCAATGCTTCATGAGGTCTTTTGTATTGACGCACTCTATTAGTTACGTTAAAATATATTTTAATTCATCGTGGTAGTATGCTAGTGTACTAAAGTGAARTATCCTTATTTTAGGAAGTGATGAAAGAATGACGCCAATTCGAAAATTTGAGAAACCGCTAGGGATGAGAGACTCATTTCCGTTAATAAATGAAAAAAAGGAAAAAGTACGGGATGTCGGCAGAAAATTTTTCCGAAATCACGGCTTTGATTTTATCAAAACACCTACTGTTGAATATTACGAAACCGTGGGGAAAGCCTCGGCAATTTCAGATTCATCGTTGTTTAAATTAGTCGATCGCCAAGGTGAGACACTTGTCTTAAGACCAGATATGACGACACCAATTGTTCGTGTGGCAACATCTAAGCTATTGAAGGAACARATCCCATTGCGTCTAGCATACTTTGCGAACGTCTTCCGTGCTCAGGAAAATGAAGGCGGACGACCTGCTGAATTCGAGCAAATGGGCGTGGAGTTAATAGGAGATTCTTCGGTTTTCGCAGATGCAGAAATGATTATAACCGCATCGGATTTTGTACAGGAACTTGGAATTGGTGAATATCATTTAACGGTCGGACATGCCGGGTTATTGCAATCAATTTTGACGCAATTTACCGAATCCAAAGAACAAGTTAAAGAACTGCGTAAATTACTTGTGGAAAAGAACATGGTTGGATTTGAAGAGGCTGTACAATCGTATGGATTATCGAAAGTAGAAGAAGAACGCTTTATTGAATTTATTGGACATGCTTCCAATGTGCAATCCATTCAATCATTACATCCTTTTATCGACCAATCAAATATTCAGCAAGTGAACATGTTTATGTATCTTAGTGACTTGTCCGTGTTACTAGAAAATGCAGGTCTTTCAAATCTGGTCACATACGATCTGACACTTACTAGTGAAATGAGTTATTACACTGGGATGTTATTTGAAGTTTTTGCGAGTGGATCAGGTTTTCCGATAGGCAATGGAGGTCGCTATGACGGTTTGTTGCAGGAGTTCAATTGTGATGTCGGTGCAACAGGTTTTGGATTGAGAGTAGACAGATTGCTTGAAGTGATGACTACATCGACAACACGTAAGCCACATACGCTAATCTTTTTTGATGAAGCTAATTATATGGAAGCAGTCAATGAGGCGAATAAATTTAGACAGCAAGGAATTCGGACAACCATTCAATATGTTAATGGTGTAGAGGACAGACAGGCTTATCAGGATAACTTTACAGACGTATTTTGGTTAACAGAAGGAGTTGGAAATAATGAGTGAACTGACAATTGCGATGCCGAAAGGACGAATTTTTGAAGAAGCTTATGTGTTACTTCAAAAAGCGGGTTTTCAGTTACCGGATGACTTTGAAGAATCACGGAAACTCATTGTTGAAGCTCCTGGTGAAAAGATTCGATTTATTCTTGCGAAACCGATGGATGTACCTGTTTATGTGGAACATGGGGTTGCAGATATAGGAATAGCGGGTAAAGATGTATTACTTGAACAAAAACGAATTGTTCATGAGTTGCTGGATTTAAAAATCAGCGAATGCTATATCGCAACTGCAGGCTTGCCGAATACAGTCATGAATGAGATTGCGCCTCGAGTGGCAACTAAATATCCTGAAATTGCTTCGGCTTTTTACAAAGAAAAAGGGGAGCAAGTTGAAATTATTGGATTAAATGGTTCAATCGAACTGGCACCCATGATTGGGCTGGCCGATCGAATTGTGGATATCGTATCTTCTGGTCGGACATTGAAAGAAAATGGACTTGTTGAATACGAACGCATTGTGGATGTGACATCGAGGTTAATTGCTAATCCCGTCAGTTACCGACTAAAAAGTGAACGCATCCGCGATATGGTAAAGCGACTGAAAGAGTCAATGGAGTAAGGAGGATATTATATGCAAATCGTTTCTTTAACGAAAGATATATCATTAAAACGACCGTTGGAAATGGGCAATGAGGAGCAATTGAACACCGTGAAAATGGTATTGTCCGATGTCAAAAAACGCGGTGACCAAGCAGTCGCGGACTATAGCGAGAAATGGGACGGAATCAAACTAAGTGAATTTAGTGTTTCGATGGATGAAATTCAACAAGCACTCGCCAATTTTGATGAAGAACTTAAAAATGATTTGGAAGAAGCGGCAAAAAATATCCGCCTTTTTCATGAAATGCAAAAACGGTCATCTTATGAAGTTGACGTCAAAAATGGCTCATTTATTGGACAACGAGTAAGTCCATTGGATGCAGTTGGTTTGTACGTGCCAGGTGGTTCCGCTGCTTATCCGTCATCGGTATTAATGAATGTCATTCCGGCACAAGTGGCTGGTGTTGAACGAATTGTCATTGTGTCACCTCCAAACGATAAAGGAGCACTACCAGACGCAGTATTGGTTGCGGCTTCGATTTTAGGAATTGAAGAAATTTATAAAATGGGTGGAGCTCAGGCAATCGCCGCTCTTGCATATGGTACCGAATCCATTGCACCTGTAGATAAAATAACAGGTCCAGGTAATGTGTTTGTTGCATTGGCCAAACGGGAAGTGTTTGGTGAAGTGGCTATTGATATGATTGCAGGACCGAGTGAAATTGCCATCATCGCAGATGATACTGCATATGCGGACGAAATCGCCGCCGATTTATTATCGCAAGCTGAACATGATCCGATGGCTTGTCCGATTTTACTGACGACGAGCAATGTATTTGCTCAGGAAGTTGCAATAGAAGTGGAGAAACAATTGCGAACGCTCCCGCGTGAGAAGATTGCACGGGCAGCTATTGAAAAGTTCGGGAAAATTTATGTTGCAGAAACAATGCTGGATATTATTAAAGCTGTAAATAAATTGGCACCGGAGCATTTGGAAATCATGACAATCAATCCTCATGAAGTTGCACAACAAGTGCGACATGCAGGTGCGATTTTTATCGGTCGATACAGTTCGGAACCAATTGGTGACTACTTTGCAGGGACCAATCATGTTTTGCCGACAAACAGCACTGCTCGGTTCTCCAGTCCATTATCGGTGGATGATTTTATCAAAAAGACAAGCATCATTTTTTACACAGAAGAAACATGGCAACAACATGCAGACAAAATAGCAAGACTGGCGAGAATGGAAGGGTTAGAAGCCCATGCAAGAGCTGTAGAATCAAGAGGATGGAAAAAGGGGATGAATCAATCATGACACGCGAAGCAACGATTAATAGAAAAACGAACGAAACACAAGTTAAAGTTACGATGCAACTGGACGGAGAAGGACAGGCCACGATTGATACAGGCGTCCCTTTTATGGATCATATGCTTGATTTATTTGTGAAACATGGATTCTTTAATGCGACCATTCAAGCGTCTGGTGATACACATATTGATGATCATCATACAACTGAAGATATCGGGATTGTACTCGGGCAAGTTGTCAAAGAAGCGTTAGGTGACAAAAAAGGGATACGACGATACGGTAATGCATTTGTACCAATGGATGATGCACTGGCGCAAGTGATTGTGGATTGTTCAAACCGTCCTCACCTTGAATTCAGAGCGACATTCCCTAAAGAAAAAGTAGGAAATTTCGATACGGAACTTGTCCATGAATTTTTATGGAAATTCACTCTCGAAGCACGGATGAATGTTCATGTAATCCTTCACTATGGCCACAATACACACCACATGATTGAAGCCATATTCAAAGCTTTGGCAAGAGCGCTCGATGAAGCGGTATCCATTGATCCGCGTGTCAAAGGAGTGCCATCCACGAAAGGATTATTAACATGAAAATTGGTGTAATCGATTACGGCATGGGCAATTTGTATAGTGTTGAACAAGCGCTGCTTCGACTAGGTTGTGAAGTTTCCATAACGGCAGATACAAACATCTTAAATCAAATGGATGGTTATGTTTTACCAGGTGTGGGGGCATTTCCAGATGCCATGAGTCGTCTGCGTGAGTCTGGCTTGGATCAATATATTAAACAAATCGAGAACACCAACAAACCGTTACTTGGCATATGTCTGGGCATGCAGCTTCTATATGAAGATAGTACAGAAAATGGATGGACGGAAGGTTTAGGTATATTAACGGGTCATATTCAGAAATTTGAACAACTGGATGCAGAACAAAAACGTATCCGAATTCCTCATATGGGATGGAATCCATTATCTTTTACACATCAACCAGATTGGCTGGAAGGTCTCGATAAAGAAGATTCAACTCATGTCTACTTTGTCCATTCCTATTTGGCACAAAATACAATGCAAAAAGAAGTTCTGGCAAGCAGTGCATATGCAGGTCAGTTTGTTCCTGGACTTGTCCAGAAAGACTCAATTACTGGTATGCAGTTTCACCCTGAAAAGTCTGGACCTTTCGGAAAGTACTTGTTGGAAAAATGGGTCGGTCTAGTAAAAAAAAGGAGTGAACAAATATGAAAGTGATTGAATTATACCCTGCGATTGACATGCTTGGAGGCAAATGTGTGCGCTTATTTAAAGGAGATTATAATCAAGAGACGGTTTATGCGGAATCTCCTTTTGAAATGGCAAAAACGTTTGCATGCCAAGGAGCAAAGTGGATTCACATGGTAGATTTGGACGGCGCGAAAGATGGAAAACGAATTCACGATAAAGATGTAATCCGTGCGGCTACTGAGCTTGGTGTGAATGTACAAATTGGCGGAGGAATACGCACTGAAGAAGATGTGAAATATTATCTGGATAATGGTGTGGCACGAGTCATTATCGGAAGCTTGGCTATTCAGCAACCCGAGCTAGCGGTCTCGATGATTCAAAAGTTCGGTGCAGAGAAAATAGTTATAGGCCTTGATGCAAAAGATGGCATGGTTGCTACACATGGATGGTTGGAAACTTCCTCAAAATCCGCGATTGAAGTAGGGCAATATTTTGCAACTCATGGTGCGAAAACCTTTATTTTTACGGATATAGCAACGGACGGAACATTAAGTGGACCTAATATTCTTGCGAATGAACTTCTTGCCGAAGCTACGGGAGCAGAAGTGATTGTTTCTGGGGGCATTAGTTCACTTTCAGACGTAAAGAAAGTTGCAAAAGCAGCCGCAGGTTCAAAAATCGGTGGCGTGATTATTGGTAAAGCACTTTATGAAAATCGCTTCACGTTACCGGAAGCATTGCGTGAGGTGGCTTCATGTTAACAAAACGAATTATTCCATGTTTGGATGTCAAAGAAGGACGAGTGGTAAAAGGGGTTCAATTTGTTTCATTACGAGATGCAGGAGATCCGGTCGAACTTGCAAAATTTTATGATGAGCAAGGGGCAGATGAGTTAGTATTTTTGGATATATCGGCTTCGCATGAAGGAAAAGAGACGATGATTGATGTCGTACGTCAAACTGCCGTTGAACTGGCTATTCCTTTTACCGTTGGAGGCGGAATCCGAACACTGGATGATATGAAAAACATACTGCGGGCAGGTGCAGATAAAGTATCCGTCAATACATCTGCACTTGAACGTCCCGAATTGATTGCTGAAGGTGCGGCATATTTCGGTTCACAATGCATTGTAGTCGCTATTGATGCAAAATGGTCAGAAGGTGACGGGACGTGGATGGTTTATACGCATGGTGGTCGACGGCTAACACAATGGACAGCAGTTAAATGGGCACAAGAAGCCACGCGATTAGGTGCAGGAGAAATTCTCCTGACGTCCATGAACAAAGATGGTGAAAAAAGTGGTTTTGATTTGGCGTTAACGAAAGCGGTTCGGGAGGCTGTAATTGTTCCGGTTATCGCAAGTGGTGGAGCGGGAAATGCCCAACACTTTTATGATGTATTCAATGAAGTGGATGTAGATGCGGCATTGGCGGCTTCCATTTTTCATTATAAAGAGACAAGTGTAGCAGAAGTGAAAAGTGTACTGCGAGAGAAGGGAGTGTCAGTCAGATGACAAAAAACGTATTGGAAACCATTCAATTTGATGAGCAAGGACTGATACCGGTTGTTGTTCAACATGCACAAACAAAAGAAGTGTTGACGGTCGCTTATATGAATCGTCAATCAATGGAAAAAACAATTGAAACGAAAGAAACATGGTTCTTCAGTCGTTCGAGACAAGAACTATGGCATAAAGGTGCAACGAGTGGTAACACGCAACAAGTAGTAGCCATCCGAACAGACTGTGATGAAGATGCATTAGTGGTGGAAGTGTTGCCAAAAGGCCCTGCTTGTCATACGGGTGAAGCCACTTGTTTTCATAAAGACATCCTCTCTCCAGGACAAACTGTCGGCAGTTTCGGGATTTTAGCAGATTTGGTACAAGTCATCCAACAACGTGAAAAGTCTATGCCAAAAGGTGCCTATACGACCTACTTATTTGAAAAAGGCGTGGACAAAATCGGCAAGAAAATCGGGGAAGAAGCGACAGAAGTCGTAATTGCCGCAAAAAACCGTGATGCCGAAGAATTGCAATGGGAAGCGGCTGACTTGATCTATCACTTATTAGTCTTGCTTCAAGAACAAAAAGTAAATTTGTATGATGTGTTGGAAGTTTTACAGAAACGACATGAGAGTAAATCATAAGCCAATGTGCTATAATAGAGAGATACTGAAAAGGGACCTGTTGTGTTCCTTTTTATTTTTTCGGAGGCATTAATTGGAGAAAAAACACAAACAACTCGCGAATGAAAACATCGTCTCGTTTATTCCTACAGGCGAATATTATTATCAAAAAGCGTTAGTAGCTCTGAATCGTGAGCATTTTGAAAAAGCGCATAAATATTTGAGACGTGCAGCGGAACTGAGTCCTGATGATCCGCTTATTTTAATGCAATACGCAATTGTGGAAATGGAAGTGGAAAAATACGACCATGCCCTTGAATTATTGCAAAGTGCGTACAGTCTTGATCCAAATGAAAGTGAAATTGTTTTCTTCTTGGCCGAAGTCAATGCTCATCTCGGTTTTCTTTCGGATGCCCATAAGTATGCCAAACAGTATATTGAATTGGATATGACGGGAGCTTACGCTGAGGAAGCGATGGAGATCATTGATTTCTCGGAACAAGAAGACTGGCCGTTATTTGAAGATGATAATATCGGAAGCGAAATTTTAGTCATTCAAGAAAAAGCAAGACGGATGATGGAACAAGGAAACTTTGAGAAGGCAATTGAAGTTTTGGAGAATTTTATTGAAGAAAATCCGGATTTCTGGGCTGCATTCAACAATTTGGCGCTTGCTTATTTTTATATCGGCGAAGTCGATCAAGCAAAAGCTTTATTACATAAAGTATTGGAAGAAAACACAGGGAATTTGCATGCATTGTGTAATTTGGCAGTCGTTCATTATTACGAAAAAAATGAGCAGGAACTCTCTTATCTTTTGAATTTACTTGGGAAAATCCAACCGTATATGCTGGAACACCGCTACAAGCTGGGTGCAACTTTTGCTTTGGTTGGTAAATATGAAGATGCGTATAAATGGTTACGTTCACTTCAAAAACGCGGATACGAGGGCGACCCTGGCTTTTATTTCTGGTTGTCACATTCCGCATACTTTTCGGGACATGAAAAAGAAGCTCGTCAATACTGGAAACAACTGATTCAAATTGATCCCGAAAAACACGGACTGGAACCTTGGGCTGGCCAAAAAGAAGGCGAATCCTTAGATGGCATGGAGCACAATCGTGATTTTATTGTAGAAAAGCTTGAAAATGCGTATCGCAGTGAGCGAATGTTCGGTTTGTTTTTGTTGGGTAAGACTGCACATAAACAAGAAATTATCGCTCATCCTGAATGGGTAAATGTAGAAACGTACTCTACGATGGAAAAATGGTTGTTGGCCCATGCCCTTGGGCACGAATTTGAAACTAGTCGACTTGCTGAACGTTCTTTTTTAAGAGCGGTCGAAGCAACAGAAGTGCTGTACCGGAAAAATCACCCGTTAACAATTGACGGATCATTCCTCTTTCAAATGTGGTTTGTGTTAATTGAGCGTGGTATTGATAAAGGCTATGCTTTTAAAAACCCTAAGGCTTTAGCGGCCGCTGCGGATTATATGTTCCAATCATCACGTTCACAAGGCATTACAAAAAAAGCACTAGCGGAACGCTATGAGATTACCACACCAACCATCACAAAATATGTAAATGAACTTATTCAATTTTTACCGCTTTTTGATACTTAAGCAAAAAAGTTGAATGACTTGCATGAATCTTATACGATTTGTGATAGAAGGATTTAGGAGGTATTTTTAATGACTGAAGAAAAAATTTATGATGTTGTGATTATCGGGGCTGGTCCTGCAGGTATGACAGCAGCTGTATATACATCACGAGGAAATTTATCGACTTTAATGATTGAACGTGGCATTCCAGGTGGCCAAATGGCAAATACTGAGGAAGTTGAAAACTATCCCGGTTTCGAACATATTTTAGGACCGGAACTTTCAACGAAAATGTTTGAACATGCCAAAAAATTCGGTGCGGAGTACGCATACGGAGATGTACAGGAAATCACTAATGGTGAAGCATTCAAGACAATTAAAGCGGGTGGGAAAGAATATAAAGCCCGTTCAATCATCATCACAACTGGTGCTGAATATAAGAAAATGGGAATTCCAGGCGAAACTGAACTGGGTGGACGTGGAGTAAGCTACTGTGCGGTCTGCGATGGCGCATTCTTTAGAAATAAAGAATTAGTCGTTGTAGGAGGCGGAGATTCTGCTGTGGAAGAAGGCGTGTATTTAACACGTTTTGCTAGCAAAGTAACGATTGTTCACCGTCGTGATGAACTTCGTGCACAAAAAATCCTACAAGAACGTGCGTTTGCAAATGAAAAAATCGACTTCATCTGGAACCATACTGTGAAATCGATTAACGATGAAAATGGCAAAGTCGGAAGCGTGACATTGGCATCAACAGTAGATGATTCGGAACAGGAATTTAAAGCGAACGGTGTATTTATTTACATCGGAATGCTTCCATTGACAAAACCATTTGCTCAATTAGGTATCCTGAACGAAATGGGGTATATCTTAACAAACGAACAAATGGAAACGAGTATCCCTGGTATCTTTGCTGCCGGAGATGTACGTGAAAAAACGTTGCGTCAAATTGTAACGGCAACAGGTGATGGCAGTATCGCTGCACAGGCTGCTCAGCATTATATCGAAGAATTACACGAAAAATTAAGCATTAAGGCTTAATTTTAATCATTCTTTAATCCATCTGTAATACCCTTGCAACAATAAAGGTGTATATTAAGGATAGTAAATTGACCCCCTTTTTATAGCAACATTTTGAAAGGCTGTTTCTCGGTGCAAATCGATGAAACAGCCTCTTTTTTTGCCGTTTGGAAAGGTGTTTGAAAGTGTATGGACAGAAAGTGCTTCGAAATGGACAGAAAATCAAGTTAACCGGTCAGAAAACGTTTTTGAGTGGTCAATAACGGTTCTGAATGGTCAGATATTCAATAACAATGGTCAAAACTCTTGAAAACAACTTGCCATTATGTCATTCCGGTCACTAGACGAGCTTTCCGCTTTTCTTTTTTGCATACTTTTTGATATGCCATCCTTCAAAGTTGTATAATAGAATAAGTGAGTTTATTTGGATGTGGAGTGTCGAATGTGCAGCGTATAGCAAATTTAATTGTTTTGAAAGATCAACAGGTTCTTTTATTGAAAAAACCACGTAGAAATTGGTATGTAGCCCCTGGCGGGAAAATGGAAGCAGGCGAGTCCATTTACAGCGCGGCCATTCGTGAATTTCAAGAGGAAACCAACACCGTACCTGTCAAACCTCATTTAAAAGGCGTTTATACGATGATCGTACAAGACGAACAGCAGATCGAAAATGAGTGGATGCTCTTTACATTTGTGTCGCATGATTTAGAAGGTATTCCATTTGAAGTAACAAAAGAAGGAATTTTGGAGTGGCATCCTGTGGAAGCCTTGGCACATTTGCCAATGGCAGAAGGAGATCGTACGAACTTACAATTTGCTGTATCAGGACAAGGGGTTCAATACGGGACATTTGTTTACACCCATGATTTTGATTTGATTAAACAAGATATACAAGCGTCATATGAGGGAGAGAAGCAATGATGGAATCAAAACAAACTCAGGATTCGGAATTGGTCATCATTACCGGCATGTCTGGCGCAGGGAAAACAGTTGCCATTCAAAGTTTCGAAGATCTAGGGTTTTTCTGTATCGATAACTTGCCACCAGCTTTATTAATGACGTTTTTAAAATTAATGAAGGAATCAGGAAAAGACATGAATCGGATTGCTGCGGTAATGGATATGCGTGGCGGAGATTTATTCGATTCGTTGATTGGTGCTCTCGATGAAATGGCGCAAGGGAATTTATGTACACCAAAAATTTTATTCCTGGAAGCGGACGATGAAACTCTGGTCAGACGCTATAAAGAAACACGGCGTTCACATCCGCTAGCCCCTGAAGGCTTACCTTTAGAGGGGATTGCAAAAGAACGTTTGTTGCTTTCTGAGTTGAAAGGAAGAGCTCAATTCATATACAACACCTCAACCCTGAAACCGAAAGATCTTCGTGAAAAAATACAAGAAGAATTTTCTTCAATAGGAAGCTCTACATTTACTGTAAACGTCATGTCATTCGGTTTTAAACACGGCTTACCGATTGATGCGGATTTAGTATTTGATGTACGATTCTTGCCAAATCCTTATTATATAGAAGATTTGCGTCCGAAAACCGGCTTGGATTCTGATGTATCTGGTTATGTGTTGAAATGGCCGGAAACCCAAATGTTAATTGAAAAACTGACTGATTTACTGACTTACATGATTCCTCAATATAAACGAGAAGGAAAACGCCAGCTCGTCATCGCATTTGGTTGTACCGGTGGGCAACACCGTTCCGTAACCCTTACGGAATACTATGCGAAATTGTTCCAACAAGATTATCAAACTGTAATTACGCATCGCGATATTAAACATAGAAAGGGCTGATGGAATGGCACGTTCCAAACGCCGGAAACGAATCGTCATAATCGGCGGGGGGACGGGTCTATCCACGTTGTTGCGAGGATTAAAGAAATTCCCGGTCGATATCACTGCAATTGTTACAGTTGCAGATGATGGAGGCAGCTCAGGCAGACTCCGCGACGATTACGATATTCCGCCTCCGGGAGATATTCGAAAAGTAATGGCTGCATTATCAGATGTAGAGCCTTTAGTTGAAGAAATGTTCCAATATCGTTTCAGTCAATCTGATGATTTAGGTGGACATTCACTAGGTAATTTAATGTTAACAGCGTTGACAGATATAACTGGTGACTTTTCGCATGCGATTCGGGAAATGAGCCGCGTATTAAATGTTCATGGTACTGTATTGCCAGCGGCGAATCAGACAATCACCCTTCATGCAGAACTGGACGACGGGACCATTGTTACGGGAGAATCAAAGATTCCTACATACAATCAACGCATTCATCGTGTCTTTCTGACACCCAATGATGTGGAACCGCTTCCAGATACGATTAAAGCAATTTGCAAAGCTGATTTACTCGTATTTGGACCAGGAAGTTTATATACTAGTATTTTGCCCAATTTATTGGTTCAAGGAATTCAAAAAGCAATACTCGAATCGAAGGCACCAAACGTATACATTTGCAACTTGATGACACAAGCTGGAGAGACATTGAACTATTCAGCGGCTGATCATGTCCGTGCATTGATGTTGCATATGGGTGCGCCGTTTATTCAGACGATTTTACTTAACACGGATGAAGTTCCATTATCCGTTCAAGAAATTTATGCACAAGAACAGTCTATGCCGGTGAGTTATGACGAATCAAGATTAAATCAATTAGGAATAACAGTGGTCAAAAAAGATATTGCGACCATCCAGGATGGAGCCATTCGTCATGACGCAACCAAAGTTGCGGAATGGCTGGTCCATTATGCGGAAGATAAGGAAAATGCAATCAAGCAATCATTTATCTAACTTTCGCTCGAAAGGGGGAAATATATATGTCATTTGCATCTGAAACAAAAAAAGAAATGACGCAGGCTGACATAACACCTTGTTGCGCGAAAGCAGAACTATCTGCACTCATCCGCATGAATGGTGCGCTTTCATTTGCGAACCGAAGTTTGAGTTTGGATGTACAAACCGAGAATGCAGCGATTGCCAGACGTTTATATACATTGATGAAAGAATTGTACCCGTACCAAGTAGAACTATTGGTACGAAAAAAGATGCGCTTGAAAAAAAACAATGTATATATTTGTCGGGTGCGAGATGGGTCAAAAGCTTTGCTGGAAGATTTGAAAATCATTACAGAAGACTTTCAGTTCAATCATACAATTTCAGCTGAACTGRTTAAAAAGAATTGTTGCAAGCGGGCGTATTTGCGTGGTGCATTCCTGGCTGGTGGCTCAGTCAATAATCCGGAAACCTCTGCATACCATTTGGAAGTTTATTCGCTATATAAAGACCATAGTGATGCACTTGTTAATTTAATGAATGGCTTTGGATTGAATGCTAAAACAATTGAACGTAAAAAAGGGTTTGTGACTTATTTAAAAGAAGCTGAAAAAATATCGGATTTTTTAAGTATTACCGGAGCTCATCACGCATTATTGAAATTTGAAGATGTCCGCATTGTCCGCGATATGCGAAATAGCGTAAATCGTCTCGTCAATTGTGAAACTGCCAATCTCAATAAAACAATTGGCGCATCCATACGACAAGTGGAAAATATTCGTTATATTGATAATGTCATGGGAATTGATCAATTGCCTGAAAAGCTGAGGGAAGTAGCAAGATTGCGTGTTGAGTACACAGATGTCACGCTTAAAGAGCTTGGCGAAATGGTTTCAACAGGTACAATCAGTAAATCTGGCATTAATCACCGATTACGTAAGCTTGATGAAATTGCTGACGGACTTCGCGGTGGAGTTGCGTTTGATAAAGTGAAAAGATAGTTGTGAGAATGACTCATTTCAGCTAACATAAAAAACAATACATGAACGAACAGAGATTTGGGGGGCATGAACTAATGACGGAAAATCAAGTACAAGTTGAATTGAAATCAGGATTACAGGCAAGACAGGCTGCTCTTTTTGTGCAAGAAGCAAATCGTTACCAAGCAGATGTATATCTGCAAAAAGACGATAAAAAAGTAAATGCAAAAAGTATTATGGGCATAATGAGCCTAGCTATCAGCAAAGGATCATCAGTTACAATCAGTGCTGAAGGATCAGATGAAGAACAGGCGGTTGAAGGACTAATCGCCATGATTCAAAAAGAAAATTAAAATCAAAAACCTTCGACGATCTGTCGAAGGTTTTTTTTATGGACAAAATTCATCAAGTTCAAAATGTTTCACTTAATAACTATTGCTACTTTTCGATAAATCTAGTAAATTACTCAGTCCCAATAGATTTACGAGAATACTATGGGTTGTAGCTACAATACTATTTAATCTTAAATAAGTGGGGCATAAAAGAAACGATGACTATTCATGGTTTTTTCGAACGTTTTTAAAAAATGGGATAAAAATCTTAATAGGTAAGTGKGAAATAGAAATGATTAAAATTACATGGTCTGCGGGACATTGGATTAACTGCAATTGTGTTAAAACGGTTGCTCTTGGATAAAAAATAAAAAATTCACGTTTTTGAATGGGTGATGATTTTGTAATGAAAAGCCACTGATGCAAAAAAGGTTGTTACTCGCAGATTTCCATTCTTTGTGGAAGTTAAAGTAATCCATTGTCTGAATGAATGAATATAAATAAAAAAACCGTCCCATACGTCTATTAACGTTTGGGACGGTTTCCTTTTGACGCCCTCGGAGGGAATCGAACCCCCATCTCAAGAACCGGAATCTTACGTGTTATCCATTGCACCACGAGGGCAAGCGACTTACCTATTATACAAATAGTAGGCAAACATTTCAACTGTACTTTTTTGTGCATAATATTTGACCTTCCTTGACCAACTTGTATATTATAAAGGAACAACCGAGTACAATAGATGATACTCGGGATGTACGAAAATTATTATAAGCTTGAAGGGGGCATTTCCATGAATTTAATTCCTACAGTTATTGAACAAACAAGCCGCGGAGAGCGCGCTTATGACATCTACTCACGTTTATTAAAAGACCGAGTGATTATGCTTGGAAGCGGCATTGATGATAATGTTGCAAACTCCATCGTGGCACAATTACTTTTCCTAGAAGCTGAAGATCCAGAAAAAGATATTTCTATTTACATCAACAGCCCAGGTGGAAGTATCACGGCGGGTATGGCGATTTTTGACACAATGCATTTCATCAAACCGGACGTGCAAACAATTTGTATCGGGATGGCAGCTTCAATGGGCGCATTCTTGCTTGCGGCTGGAACAAAAGGTAAACGTTATGCTTTACCGAATGCTGAAGTCATGATTCACCAACCACTTGGTGGAGCACAAGGGCAAGCGACTGAAATTGAAATCGCTGCAAAACGTATTTTATTCTTGCGTGAAAAATTAAACGGTATCTTGTCAGAACGTACAGGTCAACCGATTGATGTCATCGCAAAAGATACGGACCGCGATAACTTCATGACAGCTGAGCGTGCGAAAGACTATGGTCTTGTTGATCACATTATTTCTCGCAGTGAATTGAAAAAATCATAATTACCAAAGCTACAGTGACTTTTATAGTCATTGCAGCTTTTTTGTTTATGGCTAATGTTTAAGGAGACTGTAACGAAAGAGTGCACTTCCGGATAGCTTAAAAGCACGAGCCTGTATAGGTCAATCAAGGAAGTGGTGGCGGTATGGGACCGGGTTCACGTGGACACCGTGGTTTCGGGCCTGGATCATTCGGTAGAGGCGACGCTGGTCGTGGTTTTTAAATGAGAGTACAACAAGTGGCTCATGGTAGCCACTTGTTTTTTATGAATTTATGACGTGCAATTGTGGAAAATAGAGTACAATTCTGGATATCAAGATCTTAAAGACGTGAAAGGAAGATGGATAATGAACGTACAATTTTATTCTCGCCCGAACTGTACTTTGTGTGAAGACGCACGAATGATGCTACAACTTGTAAAAGAAGATGTTGAATTACATATAGAAGAAATCAATATTGAAGACAATGATGACATCCATGAAAAGTACTTACTCCGCATCCCAGTAATCGAAAGCAACGGAGTGGTAATTCAAGAAGGACGGATTGATTATCCTACGTTATTAGAGGCGTTTACATCATAAACGTCTTTTTTATTTGCTCTTTTTTTAGAAAAAGAGTATATTATTATTAAGGCGGGACATAAAATTATGTAGCGGGACAAAAAACGTCCAATCGCTTTTCAGGAGGAGAATGCAATGAATCAATTACTTGGAGCACAACAAAAATTGTTACCGGAAATGACTGCGCTTCTCCAAAAAAGATATCGTTTATTGATGACCATCCAGTTAACTGCTGGAATTGGTCGCAGAGCCCTTAGTGAAATCGTTCATTCAACCGAACGGGAGACAAGAAGAGAGCTTGACATTTTACGGGCACAAGGATTAATACATGTGCTTGCAAATGGAATGGAAATTACGCATGAAGGTAAAGATGTTTTAGATAGCTTGAAAAATTTAGTACACGAATGGTCTGGATTAAGTGAACTGGAAAAACAACTTGAGAAGAGTTTCAAGTTAAGTCGCGTAATCATCGTGCCTGGAGATAGCGAAAAAGAAAGTCAGGCGAAGTCATTGATTGGTCAGGAAGCTGCAAAGCAACTGGAGCAATTATCGAAAGAGCGTGATATTGTCGCTGTAACGGGTGGAAGTACGATTGCTGCCATTACGAATCACTTGTCGGTGCACATCAAACCAAAGAATCTAGTGTTTGTGGCAGCGCGGGGAGGAATCGGGGAAAATGTGGAACTGCAAGCGAATCATATTGCATCTGCATTTGCCGCACAAGCCAGTGGTACTTCCAGAACATTATACTTACCTGATCATTTAAGTGAAACCGCATATAAGACCATGATAAAAGAGCCTGTCATTAAGGAAATGATGGACTTATATGATCACACGAACATTGTCATTCATGGTATCGGTGATGCAAAAGAAATGGCAAAACGACGCAACTCAAGCCTTGAGGAACTGGATATCATTTCAGGGAAACAGGCTGTGGGAGAAGCGTTTGGATACTATTTCAATGAGCAAGGCAAAGCCGTCCATCGGATTCGGACAGTTGGAATACAATTAAAACAACTGAATCAAGTGAAGCATTTACTAGCAGTAGCCGGTGGAGCATCAAAAGCTTCTGCCATGCTTTCATATTTAAAGCATGCACCCAATCAGACCGTATTGATTACGGATGAAGGTGCAGCGAAGAAATTAACTCAACTTATGAGTAATGAAAATTAGGAGGAACTATAAATGACTTTAAAATTAGCGATTAACGGATTTGGACGTATTGGGCGAGTGGTATTCCGTGAGGCATTACAACGTGACGGAGTGGAAGTAGTAGCAATTAACGACTTAACTGATGCAGCGATGTTAGCTCATTTACTGAAATACGATTCAATTCACGGCGTTTTTGATGCTGATGTTTCTTCTGAAGGCGAATACTTAATCGTCAATGGTAAACAAGTACGTGTGTATGCAGAAAAAGACCCATCGGTATTGCCTTGGAAAGACCTTGAAATCGATATTGTAATCGAATCAACAGGAATCTTCCGTGATGAAAAAACTGCAGGCAAACATATCGAAGCGGGTGCGAAAAAAGTTATCGTTTCTTCTCCTGGTAAAGGAAGTATGCCGACATTCGTTATGGGAGTTAACCACGAGTCTTATAACGCAGATTCGGATAATGTCGTATCAAATGCTTCATGTACTACAAACAGTTTGGCACCAGTGGCAAAAGTACTTCATGAAAGCTTTGGTATCAAACGTGGGATGATGACAACAATTCATTCTTATACAAATGATCAACGTATTTTAGATTTACCACATGAAGACTACCGTCGCGCACGTGCAGCTGCTGAATCAATGATTCCAACATCAACAGGCGCTGCAGCTGCAGTTTCACTAGTTCTTCCTGAATTAAAAGGCAAATTAGATGGGATGGCTGTTCGCGTACCAACACCAAACGTATCACTTGTTGATTTAGTAGTTGAGCTTGAAAAAGATGTAACGACTGAAGAAGTAAACTCAGCACTTAAATCTGCTTCTGATAATGAACTAAAAGGTTACTTAGAATATAACGAGTTACCATTAGTATCTCGTGACTATAACGGTAACGCTGCTTCGTCAACTGTTGATGGATTATCTACAATGGTTCTTGAGAAAAACATGGTAAAAGTATTGTCTTGGTATGATAACGAAACAGGCTACTCTACTCGTTGTATCGACCTTGCATTACACATGGCTAGCAAAGGTTTATAAGACGTTTAAGTTCTTGAGCTATAGTAGCGAATATTGTCATTAACCTCTATAATATAGTAGGGTAAAAGGAAYGGAGGTACCCTCCGTTCCTTATTTTTTTAATTTTTGGAGGAGGAGATTCTTCATGAAACAAAAACAGACAATGCAACAGCTGGATTTAGCAGGTAAACGCGTATTTTGCCGGGTGGATTTCAACGTCCCGATGGAAGATGGCAAAATTACTGATGATACACGCATACGTGCAGCACTTCCAACGATTAAACAATTGATGGAAAAGGGTGCGAAAGTAATTTTGGCGAGCCATATGGGCCGTCCAAAAGGAGAAGTCACTGAAGAGTTACGCTTGACTGAAGTCGGTAAACATTTAAGTGAGCTATTACATAAACCTGTTCAAAAACTGGACGAGTCAGTCGGCGCGTCGGTTGAAGAAGCAATTGCCGGAATGGAAGACGGAGACATTGTATTGCTTGAAAATGTCCGTTTCCATAAGGGTGAAGAAAAAAATGATCAACAATTGGCTGAGCAATTCGCGAAGCTCGCAGATGTGTTTGTAAACGATGCTTTTGGAGCTGCGCACCGCGCTCATGCTTCAACAGAAGGAATTGCTAAGCACATTCCAGCAGTTTCTGGTTTGTTGATGGAAAAAGAATTGGATGTACTAGGTAAAGCATTATCGGAACCCGACCGACCATTTACAGCGATTATTGGTGGAGCAAAAGTAAAAGACAAAATCGGTGTAATTGATCATTTATTGGATAAAGTGGACAACCTTATTATCGGTGGAGGCTTATCTTATACATTTTCTAAAGCACAAGGCCATGATATTGGGAAATCTTTGCTTGAAGAAGACAAAATTGATTTAGCCAAATCATTTATCGATAAAGCGAAAGAAAAAGGCGTGAATTTATTCTTGCCGATAGACGTTGTCGTTGCAAATGAATTTTCAAAAGATGCCGAAACAAAAGTTGTCGCAATTGATTCGATTCCTTCTGATTGGATGGGTCTTGATATCGGACCAAAAACAACAGCTCAATATGCGGATGTCATTGCCAATTCGAAACTGATTATTTGGAATGGACCAATGGGCGTATTTGAAATGGCACCATTTGCGGAAGGCACGAAAGGTGTTGCAAATGCTATGGCCGAAACACAGGGTTATACAGTAATCGGCGGAGGCGATTCAGCCGCAGCTGTTGAAAAATTCGATGTTGCAGAAAAAATGGATCACATTTCGACTGGTGGAGGAGCTTCATTAGAGTTCATGGAAGGTAAAGACTTACCTGGAGTCATAGCTCTGAACGATCAAAACTAAGGAGGAATTCGTATGAGAAAACCCATTATTGCTGGCAACTGGAAAATGTATAAAACGTTATCTGAAGCAAAACAATTTGCAGAAGAAGTAAAAGGGTTGGCTCCGGATTCTGTGAAAGTGGATACGGTTATTTGTGCACCTGCTCTTTTTCTGGAGTCATTGAAACAAATCGTATCGGATTCTAACGTACATGTAGGCGCACAGACGATGCACTTTGAAACAGAAGGCGCTTTTACAGGAGAAGTCAGTCCTGTCCAATTAGCGGATTTAGGTGTTGACTATGTTATTTTAGGACATTCAGAACGCCGTGAATACTTCAACGAAACAGACGAAGCGGTGAATAAGAAAGCACATGCAGCTTTTGCCCATTCTTTAACGCCAATTATTTGCGTAGGTGAAACACTCGAAGAGCGTGAAGCTGGAAACACCACATCTAAGGTTGAAGGCCAAGTAGAGAAAGCGCTTGCAGATTTAACTGAAGAACAAGTGAAACAGTCCGTCATCGCGTATGAGCCAATCTGGGCAATTGGTACAGGCAAAACTGCGACATCTGAAAACGCAAATGAAGTATGTGGCGCCATCCGTGCGAAAGTGGAGTCATTGTATGGACAATCGGTAGCAGAAGCTCTTCGCATCCAGTACGGTGGCTCTGTAAAACCTGAAAATATTGATGAATTGTTAAGAATGGAGCATATTGATGGAGCTCTAGTAGGTGGGGCAAGCTTACAGCCTTCTTCTTTCCTGAAATTGTTGGAGGCTGGTGCCAATGTCTAAATCACCAGTTGCCTTGATTATTCTTGACGGTTTTGCACTACGTAATGAAGTTTTTGGCAATGCAGTGGCACAAGCGAAAAAGCCGAATTTCGATCGCTATTGGAATCAATATCCCCATGCATCGTTGATTGCGGCGGGAAATTCAGTAGGACTTCCTGAAGGTCAAATGGGCAATTCAGAAGTTGGGCATCTAAATATTGGAGCAGGACGGATTGTTTATCAAAACTTGACCCGTATCCATAAATCGATTTCCGATGGCGATTTCTATGACAACGCTGCATTTTTAGAAGCCATTGAACACGTTAAAGTACATGGCTCAAAATTACATTTGATGGGCTTATTATCGGACGGAGGAGTCCATTCACATTATGAACATTTGTTTGCTCTGTTAATGGTGGCGAAGAAAAATGGACTGGATGAAGTTTTTGTTCATGGATTCCTCGATGGGCGAGATGTCGGACCTACAACAGCCATCAACTATATTGAAAAAACAGAGCGTCAAATGGCGGAAATCGGAATCGGTAAGTTCGCAACCATAAGTGGACGTTATTTTGCAATGGACCGCGATCGTCGCTGGGAGCGAGTAGAGAAAACATATCGTGCACTCGTCGATGGTGTAGGTGAAACAGCTGCGTCAGCCGTGGCTGGAGTACAGGCTTCCTACGACAGTAACGTCGTGGATGAGTTTGTATTGCCGACTGTTATTGAAGATCATGGACAACCAGTTGCAACGATCGATTCACAGGACGCGGTCATTTTCTTCAATTTCAGACCTGACCGTGCGATTCAATTATCGTCTATTTTTACCAATCCAAGATGTGAAACAACATTTCCTTTAAGCGTGAAGCATCCAACAGATTTGAAGTTTGTGACTTTTACTGCTTACAGTGATGAAGTTGTGGCTACAGTTGCTTACGAAAGTGATAACTTACTGAACACGGTCGGAGAAGTTCTTTCAGCAAATGGAAAAACACAATTACGCATTGCTGAAACAGAAAAATATCCACATGTAACTTTCTTTATGAGTGGCGGACGGGAAGAACGGTTCCCTGGTGAAGAACGAATCCTCATCAATTCACCGAAAGTGGCGACATACGATTTACAACCAGAAATGAGCGCTTATGAAGTAACGGATGCATTATTGCAGGCAATTGACTCCGATCGATTTGATGGAATCATACTAAACTTTGCCAATCCGGATATGGTGGGGCATAGTGGCATGCTCGAACCGACGATTCGTGCAATCGAAGTGGTTGACGAATGTTTAGGTCGAATTGTGGATGCCTTGCTAGCTAAAGGTGGAGCGGCCATTATCACAGCAGATCATGGAAATTCTGACGAGGTCTTAACGGTCGAAGGAGCACCGATGACTGCACACACGACAAATCCGGTGCCGGTCATCGTCACGAAATCAGGCGTTGCATTACGAGAAGATGGCATTTTAGCCGATTTGGCGCCAACCATGTTACACTTATTAGGAATTAATCAACCACCTGAAATGACAGGTGAAACATTAGTGAAAGCTGAGGAGATTTAAACATGCCAATTATTACACAAGTACAAGCTCGCGAAGTATTGGATTCACGTGGTAATCCCACAATCGAAGTAGAAGTATTCACGGAAAGCGGCGCATTCGGCCGTGCAATCGTACCTTCTGGTGCTTCCACTGGTGAACATGAAGCCGTTGAACTTCGTGATGGAGACAAAGGTCGCTACCTTGGTAAAGGTGTGTTAAAAGCTGTTGAAAACGTTAACGATATCATTGCAGCTGAAATCGAAGAGAACTTCTCTGTTTTGGATCAAGTATCGATCGATCAGGCGATGATTGAATTAGATGGTACTGACAATAAAGGGAAACTTGGCGCTAACGCAATTCTTGGTGTATCAATTGCTGCTGCTCATGCTGCTGCAGATTACTTGGATATTCCACTTTATCAATACTTGGGTGGATTCAACGCGAAGCAACTTCCAGTTCCGATGATGAACATCCTTAACGGTGGAGCACACGCAGATAACAATGTTGATATCCAGGAATTCATGGTTATGCCTGTTGGAGCAGAATCTTTCCGTCATGCACTACGTATGGGTGCTGAAATTTTCCATAGCCTGAAATCCGTGCTACATGAAAAAGGATTGAACACTGCAGTTGGTGATGAAGGTGGATTTGCACCGAACTTAGCTTCTAATGAAGAAGCTCTTACAACAATCTTGACTGCTATTGAAAAAGCAGGTTACAAACCTGGTGAAGAAGTTTTGCTTGCAATGGACGTAGCTTCTTCTGAGTTCTTTAATAAAGAAGACGGTAAATACCACTTGGCTGGCGAAGGCATCGTGAAAACATCTGAGGAAATGGTTGCTTGGTATGAAGAGCTTTGCAATAAATACCCAATCGTTTCAATCGAAGATGGTTTGGACGAAAACGACTGGGCAGGTCATAAATTACTGACTGAGCGTTTGGGCGACCGCGTTCAATTAGTAGGAGACGACTTGTTTGTAACGAATACAACGAAACTTTCACGCGGAATCGAAGAAGGCGTTGGCAACTCAATCTTAATCAAAGTTAACCAAATCGGTACATTGACTGAAACATTTGATGCGATCGAAATGGCGAAGCGTGCTGGATATACTACTGTTATTTCACATCGTTCAGGTGAATCTGAAGATGCAACGATTGCTGATATCGCAGTTGCAACAAATGCAGGCCAAATCAAAACGGGTGCACCATCACGTTCTGACCGTGTGGCAAAATACAACCAATTGCTTCGTATTGAAGATCAATTGTATGACACTGCAAAATATTTAGGACTAAAAACGTTTTATAACTTGAAAAAATAATTGGAAAGCCGCACATCTTTTTAAAAAGGTGTGTGGCTTTTTTTTTGGATTTTTTAAAGAAATAGGTGTTTATCGTACATTTGCGCTAGTAATTTCTATTCTCTGACTAACTTAAAGCGCCATCCTGGAATTAGATTCAGTCCATTATGCGATAGGTTATTTTCGAATCTCTCCAGCAAACTATGGAGTCAAACTACATAGGTGCTATACATATTTCTACAAGATTCTATCATATTATCAAATAATCTGACAGAATTCTTATTCTATTTCTCTTAACTTATTGTGCTTATCTCTATTATTTGGTAAAATAGTTATTGTTGTGATGTTTCTGATCGGAGGTGGAACAAATGCATGCGTTTTTACTGACTTTACTCGTCATCGTTTCGCTAGCATTAATCGTTGTTGTGTTGTTACAATCAGGGAAAAGTGCAGGTTTATCAGGTGCCATCTCTGGCGGAGCTGAGCAACTTTTCGGTAAGCAAAAAGCAAGAGGTATTGATCTTGTCTTGCACCGTGTAACGATTGTATTAGCAGTATTATTTTTTATTTTGGCAATTGCCGTAACAAAATTATAATCAACAAATACGAACCGCCTGACCGACTGAATTGGTTAGGCGTTTTCTTATTCCATGAAATGATGGGAAAAGTTGGATGTCATAATTAAAAACATTATTTAGATACATACTGATTGAATGATGTGTTTTGTAAAGGAGAGGTTTTTTTAATGCGAATTGCGCAACCCAAACCGTTCTTTTTTGAAGCGGGTAAAAGAGCCGTATTATTGTTGCATGGATTTACTGGGAACTCATCAGATGTACGCATGCTTGGCCGTTTTTTAGAAAAGAATGGGTACACATCATTGGCTCCTCATTATAAAGGGCATGGTGTTCCACCGGAAGAATTGATTCAAAGTGGACCTGCTGATTGGTGGAAAGATGTCATGCGTGGCTATGATCAATTGAAGGCTGCTGGATACGAAGAAATTGCTGTGGCAGGATTATCATTAGGTGGTGTCTTTTCACTGAAATTAGGGTATACCGTTCCTGTAAAGGGTATCGTGACGATGTGTGCACCAATGTCCATGAAGACTACTGAACTCATGTATGAAGGTGTATTGAAATATGCGAGGGATTATAAGCGCTATGAAGGAAAAGACACATCACTTATCGAAGAAGAAGTAGAAGCACTTCAAAAGACTTCGATGGATTCACTACCTGAATTACGAAATCTCGTGTATAACGTTCGTGATCATGTGGATCATGTCTATGCACCACTTTTTGTTGTGCAAGGCCGTCAAGATAGTGTTATTGATGTGGACTCGGCTAATATTATATATAATCAGGCGGAATCATTTGAAAAGCAGATTAAATGGTACGAACAATCGGGCCATGTAATTACACTTGATCAGGAAAAAGAGCAATTGCACGAAGATATTTTAGAATTTTTACAATCGCTTGACTGGCATGTGTAAAAATTGCCATGCACGCACACGCTGATAGAAGGAGGGATGAAACATGGAACAATCTTTAGAAGAACAATTATTCGCGATATTACGAGAAGAAGATTATAAACCAATGACCGTTCAGGAATTAGAATCAAAGCTTGAGCTGGAGTATTCCGAGGAATTCAAGGAATTAGTGAAGACGCTTGCCCGATTGGAAACACAAGGCGATGTCATCCGCTCAAGATCGAACCGTTATGGACTCCCGCAACAAATGAATTTATTAAAAGGGAAGTTCATTGGACATCCAAGAGGATTTGGATTTGTTTCACCGGAAGAAGAAGGTATGGATGATATTTTCATTCCACCAACAGAAATCAATGGAGCAATGAATGGAGATAGCGTTTTAGTTCGTGTTTCGAGCGCAAGCTCAGGCGATAGACGTGAAGGCTCGATTACAAAAATTACTGAACGCGGCATCACGAAAGTGGTCGGTCAGTTCCAGGATAACAAAGGCTTTGGCTTTGTACTTCCTGACGATAAAAAAATCTCAATGGATATTTTCATTGCGAAAGAAGATACACTTGGCGCGATGGAAGGACATAAAGTAGTTGTAGAAATTACTGGATGGCCAGAAGGTCGTAAATCAGCAACAGGTATGGTTACACAAATTCTTGGACATAAAAATGATCCTGGTGTCGATATTTTATCAATCATCCATAAGCATGGAATCGAAACGGAATTCCCGAAACCAGTATTGGATCAAGCTAATGCAGTGCCTGATGAGATCACTGAAGCGGACTTGGAAGGTCGACGTGATCTTCGAAATGAAGTTATCGTGACGATTGATGGAGCAGATGCAAAAGACTTGGATGACGCCGTAACAGTCACGAAGAATGCAGATGGAACATACAAACTCGGAGTTCACATTGCAGACGTTAGTCACTATGTAACTGACGGTTCGCCAATGGATACCGAAGCGTATGAACGTGCGACGAGTGTCTATTTGACTGACCGTGTAATCCCAATGCTTCCACACCGTCTTTCTAACGGAATTTGTTCATTAAATCCAAAAGTGGACCGCTTGACATTATCATGTGAAATGGTGATTGATGGCAGTGGGAAAGTCGTATCACATGAAATCTTCCAAAGTGTCATCAAAACAACAGAACGTATGACATACACGGATGTTTTCAAGATTGTCGAAGAAAAAGATGAAGCACTAATCGAACGCTACCGTGATTTAGTTCCCATGTTCGAATTAATGGCAGAACTGGCTGATGTTTTACGTCAAAAACGTGCAGACCGCGGTGCGATTGATTTTGATTTCAAGGAATCAAAAATTTTGGTGGACGAAGATGGATGGCCAACGGATGTTGTCATTCGTGAACGTACGATCGCTGAGCGCTTGATTGAAGAATTCATGTTAGCTGCGAACGAAACAGTTGCAGAGCATTTCCACTGGATGGATGTACCGTTCATCTACCGTATTCACGAAGATCCAAAACCTGAAAAGCTTCAACGTTTCTTCGAATTCATTACAAATTTCGGTATCGTGGTAAAAGGTTCGGGTAATGAAATTCATCCACGTGCGTTGCAGGAAATCGTAGAGTCCATCGAAGGACTACCAGAAGAACCGGTTATTTCAACGATGATGTTACGTTCCATGCAACAAGCGAAGTATCATGCGGAAAGTTTAGGCCATTTCGGATTATCGACGGACTACTATACGCATTTCACATCACCGATTCGTCGTTATCCAGATTTAATCGTTCACCGATTAATTCGAACATATTTAATTAATGGAGATGTTTCAAAACCGACAGTGGCCCATTGGGGTGCAGTGATGGATGAAATTGCTGACCATACTTCTGGACGTGAACGCCGTGCGGTGGATGCAGAGCGAGATACAGAATCATTGAAGAAAGCGCAATACATGGCAGATAAGATTGGTGAAGAGTTTGAAGGTATCGTCAGCTCTGTAACAAACTTTGGTATGTTTATCGAACTTCAGAATACAATTGAAGGACTCGTGCATGTAAGTAATATGACAGATGACTATTACCGATTTGATGATCGTCAGATGATGATGATTGGTGAAAGAGCAGGAAAACAATTCCGAATCGGAGATGAAGTTACGGTTCGTGTCACATCTGTTAAACCTGAAGAATCTGCTATCGACTTTGAAATTGTCGGTATGGTCAAAACTTTCAATCGTCCTCCTCGCAAGGAAACGCCGAAAGTCATTCATGCGAAACGAAAAGAAGGAGCAGGAAGAGGTAAATCTTCTGCTGATAAATCATCGCCAGGACCAAAAAAAGGCGTGAATCAAAAGAAAAAGTTTTATGAAGACATTGCCAAGAAAAATAAAAGCAGTCGTAAGCGTAAGAAAAAGTAAGTAATAGGAGCGGCGGTTAGCCGCTCATTTCCACAAAGCTAATAAACTATAAAATTATGTTATGTCTAGCTCAAGCGCCAGCCTACGCCAAAGCTTGGACCCACTGGATGTGGGTCATGAAGGCGTTACCGCAGGACGCGGTGACTTTAGCCAACCTACCGATAAGAATGCACTTCCATTCGGTAGTTTTAGCGTTGGTGTAGGCTAGAGTGGTGCTTTGCGCTTTTCTTGACAGCGAGGTGTAACAGATGCCAAAAGGAACTGGGAAAGTGGTTGCGCAGAACAAGAAAGCCAATCACGATTATTTTATTGATGAAACAATTGAAGCAGGAATTGTGCTTCAAGGTACGGAAATCAAATCCGTTCGTAACGGGAAAGTTCAGCTGAAGGATGCATTCGTCCGCATTCGTAACAATGAAGCATGGATTTCGAATATGCACATCAGCCCATATGAACAAGGAAACCGATTCAACCATGAACCATTGCGTTCTAGGAAACTGTTACTGCATAAAAAACAAATCAGTGAATTGATCGGTCTTTCAAAACAAGATGGCTATTCAATCATTCCCATCAAAATGTACATGAAGGATGGCTTTGCCAAAGTGTTAATCGGCATGGGTAAAGGGAAAAAGAATTACGATAAACGCGATGATCTCAAGAAGAAAGAAGCGAAGCGAGATATTGAACGTGCATTCAAATCCCGCAATCAAGATTGATGGTACTTGAATTTTGACCAATTTTGCCTTATAATAGATTTACAGCTTTGCCAGCTGAACTTTTTGTTTACCCGAACATCCTTTATCATAAAGAGTTAAAAGACTTTATGATTATCCTATAAGGGGACGTTACGGATTCGACAGGGATGGTCTGAGCTTAAGTTGCGCGTCGGAGGGATCGGCTCCGTATCAACGTCATTTTATAATAACTGGCAAAAACCAAAACCTAGCATTCGCAGCGTAAGCTGACAATGTTGCTTGTCTTGACCATCGCCCATGTGGTCCTGTACGAGCTCACTCTTAGTGGGATACGATCGTCGGTGCGACTTGAGCCGCCGAGAAGAGACTTTCAAGTTAGCGCACAAGACGCCCGCTTGTCGGCATAATGCTGCGCGAAACCTCAATAGGCAAGATACACGCGTAGAAGCTTAAGTGTTGGAGTTTCTGGACGCGGGTTCGATTCCCGCCGTCTCCATATTATGAAATCATATGATTTTATACAGTGTCATGTGACATAAAGCATAAAATTTCCTTTTGGAAACTTTATGCTTTATTTTTTTTTAGGAAATTTTATGATTGAATATAAGGTTTTTCCAAAATTTTTAATAAATAAAGTAAGTTTAAAAAATATTTGTGACTAAAAATCAATGAAAATTATCATACTAATCCCTATCTTGTATTGAAGAGTTTAAGATTAGTGTTTAGGAGATTTTTTTGGCAAATAATATAGTAAATGCACTACTTAGATTTTGAGAGGTGAGTTGCTCTATCTGCTAAATGTATATATAAATGGATTTGACTATTTAATTGTCTATTGAATGAACATAAAGAAAATACAAAAATGTGAATTATAATTGAAAAATAAATTCCTTGACACGGAGAGCTATTTTTCTAAGTGGAGAAATCCGTATAAACCGTAATATAAGGAAACTACTTTATAATGCATTAAAAAATCTAAAAGAGTAAAGATTAATTCAAAGTTGATTTGAAATACGAGGTGTCTTTTACTTGAAAGAACATATTTATCATAGAAGTCATTTATACAATATTGAACCAGTCGGAATAGAAACAGGTTTAGTTGAAAGTCTTAGTAGCTATTTAATCAGAGCAGCCTATGAACATAACATTACTGTTGGTTGCTTGATAAATAAGATGGTATTTACTGAAATGAATAAAAATTATTTGGTAAGAAGTGCAATACATGGAGGAAATCGTTTTTATGAAGGTGCTAAAACAATAAATGGATATATGGATAACTCAACTGAATTCGTTAGGATAATGGAATTACTAACCTCAAGAACGGATTTATCTAACCTTACTTTATATAACTAAAGATTTTATTCCATTAAGAAATTTATTAAAAGAATCCTTTTCTTGGTGTCCTGATTGTATAAAAAAATTCGAAGAAAGCGAAAAAATTATATATTATCCTCTGATTTGGTATATAAAATCTGTAAAAATTTGTTTTGAACATTTCGAATATTTAATGGGAAATATTGAAGAAGCAGATAATCTGGAAGGCGCTATTGAGGATTGGTTTAAGTCAATTGAAAGTCTAATTAGTGAATTAGAAAATAGGAATATTATCAATCACTTTGAAAAAGAGGAATATATAGAAGAAATATCTAAAGCTAACGAAGAAACCCGTAATTTTTATATTAGTAGAACTGATTATTTAGAGGAACCTAACGATGATGATGAATATGAATATCTAACTTTTAATGAAAATGATAAAAGAGAAGTTAGAGTGGATATATTTTCTGACGTTGATTTGTAACTTTTTAATTACTTCGATTTTGTTATGTGTCCACTCACACATTGGGAGCAATACCTTCACTGAAATATTAGAAAGTTTAGTCAGATGGTAAATAAATAATTTTTCTTTTTTTCAGCTAAACTGATAAATCGAATGATTGTTAAGTACAGTGATTTAAAATCATTCGAATTTAAGTAACTGGCAGACAAGTTAACTAGAATTAGGTAGAGGTCATCTCTATGTACATGAGATGACCTCTTTCATATTATTTGAAAAGTTAAACTAATTCAGGTTGTACAACAAGCGAAAGGAAATCTAATATCATTTCTGTGAACTCATAATGCGTTGATTCGTCTTCAGCAGTGTAATGTTCCATTTCCCGGATTTGCTCGAAAGTCATCTTATGCCAAAAGTGTTCTAAAACTTTTGTTCTACTAACATGAGGAAAAGCAGCATTTACTAATTTTTTCACATCATCATGTTCGCTAAAAGAAATCGGACTATCGAAACAATCTATATGTAAGTAATTTTCCGGTTCTCTTTTTCTTGTTAAGTAAGCTTTAATGCCTTGTGCGTTTAACTGCAACTGAGTTTGAATGTTTTGTTGCGCTTCTGGAGTCGGTTGGTCAGAGTCTAGTAATACGCACCAAGGTAAGTTAAATTGCTCTGCCAATTTTAAAGTTGTCCACGCTTTCAAATTGCCACATCCTCCAGTGGGGATTAAAGCAAACCCTTTCTCTTGAAGGGTTGAAGAAATTACTCCACCCTCTTTAAGTTTTTCGCAAATATGTCTAATGAAAACTACATCACCTTGTCCTTCTAAAAGCAATAATGCCTTTGTATTATTACTAAAGGGTTCCGGTAAAATGCCTAAGGTATTGGCAATTTCTTGAAATACATCTTCGTCATTAGACATAATTATTCGGTTCTCGCTATGTTTTGTTATAAAGCGTAAACTTTCAAGTGGTAATAGGCCTGCTAGTGCAGGAGTATGTGTAGTTAAAATAACTTGTGAATTAGTATTATAGGCTAGTTCCATAAAAGCATTCATTAACATCTCTTGGTGTTTAGGATGTTGTGATGTTTCAGGTTCTTCAAAAGCATAGATAATATTTTGTGATGAGCTCTCGGCAAGTTTTCTTTCCACCTCGGCTCTAAAGAAATTCAGAAGAATTAATCGTCGTACACCACTTCCACGTTTATTAATGGGGATACCATCATCGGAAGTAATACTTAATTTAAATAGAGAATCAAATTTGGGTTCGGATTTAAAATCAGGTATTAATGATGAAGCTAAATCATTATCCATTTCCTTCAGTTTTTCGAGCGTTCTATTGGCTGTTTCTAGTGCTTTTTGTCTTACTTCCATTTTAATCTTTTCTATTTCACCATTTAATTCTCCCAATGCCTGTTGTATCGCTAGTTTCATAGGATCGGTAACTTCTTTATCATCATCTTTACTAGAGCGATCAGATTGAAATAAAGAATAGATAGGTAGATATTTTTCCAATGATTCGTATAGTTTTTTTGAATCCTCCTTGTCAACTTGAATTTCACGTAAAGTAAGCTCTAAATTATCAGTAGTACTCCAAATAATACTTCTAATACTTGGATTACTACTGCGGTTATAATCTTCTGGAGAAATATTTAAAGAGGTGGCCAGTGCTCGTAATTGCGTTTGCTTTAGTTCTAATAAATTATTGTAACCTTCTTTKTTAGGGTGATTACAAATTATAGAAGTTA
The DNA here is from genome assembly GCF_056401835.1 of Paenisporosarcina sp. P4_D4. Lineage (NCBI taxonomy): Bacteria > Bacillati > Bacillota > Bacilli > Caryophanales > Caryophanaceae > Paenisporosarcina > Paenisporosarcina sp. P4_D4. The sequence continues at coordinate 53,644 of NZ_JBFUIO010000011.1, forward strand.
TTGCTTTAGGTTTAGCAGCCGTAGCTCTATACGTTTTTTTAATTTCTAATTCATTATTAAGATTAAGTAAATACTCATTCCCTAGTGTTGTGGTAGAAGTACTATCAATAGTGATTTCAGTAGGTAAATTATTAAAAATACAAGTTATCTCGATATTTGGATCTACTGAACTAACACTCAGATCTTCTCTATCACATGTTACGACTGAGTTATTAAAGAATATTTCTAAAGCTTCTAATACTGTAGATTTTCCGGCATCATTCTTCCCTATAAATGCTGTTAAATTTTCAAAATCTATTTGAATCTCTTCTTTATAACCCCTAAAGTTTCTCAATTTTAAAGACTTAAGTTGCATATAACATTATTCTCCTCTGTAAATTATTGGTTACCCCATATAATAATTCTATTAAATTAAGAATAAACCTTTAAATTTTTGAAATGTTATTTATGTAATTTTATTTCCATCCCTCCGGAGCTAGCGTTATTTTACCTTTCATAGAATTAAATATTGAGTTTCTTCTATTATATAGTTAAAACTATAAGGACTCTACGTACTACCTGACTAGTTAATATAAAGTCGTTTTTCCACACCAATTTATTGCATCGTCGTAACCAGAGCCAAAACAATTCTTCACGTTGCCGTTTACGAATTATTCTTTATTTGAGTCGTGTCTAATAGAAACAAATTTATGCTTGATTTTTAGAAAGTGAGATCTATAATTTACGATCCAAATAGCGATAAATGGTAGTTCGAGAAACGCCCCATCTTTCTGCCACATCCTTAATTGGGGTGCCTCCATCAATAAGAGCTTTCATCATTTCTATATCTTTCTCTCCGTATTTCTCTGGACGTCCGCCAAGAGGCCTCGCGCTTTAGCTACTACTCGTCCAGCTGCAGAACGTTCTTCAAGAACTGCCTACTTAAACGTTTAGTAGAAAAAAAAGGAGTGTTCCCAAATAAAGGGCACAATCCTAAAAATTGTTTATAAAAGGTATTCCAAATCGGTTGGAAAGTTTTGTTACATACCCGTTTATCATTCACCAATTCATAATCAAATGATTAATTGGATATTTATTTAAAAATAAATATAACGTTGTGATGGCTTCTACTTAAACTAAATGGGGAGGTTAGTTTAAGTAGACATCTGTTATTGAGAACATTGTAAGACAATGACATAACACAGATTAAACAAAAACAATGGTTACGTTCATTGTTCAGAGCCTATGGAATATTTCCCTTGAAATAACGGGGACGTTGATTCAAAAAGGGATTAACTTCCTTTTTGTTGTATTTATTGTACTAACGGGGCAGATTAGTTGAAGAGTGATTCCTTTACCGACTAAGTTAGGTTAATATTGGAAGTGAAGGAGAGATAATTCAATGTATTAGTTATCTTTTATCGTTATCTTCATTATCGGTCAAACAGGACAAAGATAGTTAAAAGGGAAATTGAAGATAGAGAATAGACATAACACCTATAAAGGGATTAATACATAGTGGAATATARAAATCGTTATTTGAACGAGTGTTTATGATGTGAATTTAAACGAAATTTATTGAACATTGTAATTATTTAATGTTTTTAGTTGAGTC
>NZ_JBFUIO010000012.1:0-59119 GCF_056401835.1 Paenisporosarcina sp. P4_D4
TGACGATGCATCAGGAACTGCCATGACGCTTGAACTTGCACGTGTCTTGAAAACCATTCCAACCGACACAGAAATTCGTTTTATCACGTTCGGTGCGGAAGAGCTTGGATTACTTGGATCCAATCATTATGTCGAACAGTTACCGAAAAATGAAATCAGCCGAATCGTGGCAAATTTCAATTTGGACATGGTCGGAAGCAAAGATGCCGGGGAACTAGTCTTGCAAACGGTCGATAATAAGCCTAACCTTGTTACTGAACTCGCCCAGGATGCCAGCACACAGCTAAACGGGGCACCAACACCTTACAATCAAGGTGATAGCAGCGACCATGTACCCTTTTCAAAGGCAGGCATTCCCGCTGCCCTTTTCATCCACAATCCCGCTGAGCCTTGGTACCACAAGCCACAAGATACTATAGATAAAATCAGCAAAGAAAAACTACAAGACGTTTCGGAAATCGTCAGTATAGCTGTGTGGAATCAAATCAAAATCGATCGCCAAGTCAAATAGTGTAAACCTTAAACCCCACGTCACTGGATCGGATGATCTCGTTACGTGGGGTTTTTACGTAACGTCTACTATACTTTCACAGAGCCTCCAAAAGGATTACTACGGCCGGGTGAGGAAGGACGATGAACTATGGATAGCACTCGTGGAAGATTAATCCTACTCAGTCGTTGCACTAGCCAATCCTCCTATACTTTTTACTCTAGGGAGGATTTTTGATTATCTGACAGATTAGATTAATAATAAATCTTACAAGGCTCAGCCTTTTTTTAAAAAGTGTTTTCTGGGTCTACTTTAATTTGCTTTTTTTTGATTTTAATTTTCATGGGAGTTTAAGTACATTACTTCACAATGTTTAGTTTTTGATAGTCCAGTTAAATAATCCTTTTACTTCTTTTCAACATATAATATTTAGACCCTAAATTAAAGGAGTGAAATAACATGGGATTTTTCCAGCCCGAGGGAACAATGGCACCAACTTCCCCTCCCCCACCTCTCATACCAACAAAACCTTCTGTATCCTATATAATTGACTGTGTATATCAAAACACTTATGTATGGCTTATAAATGGGGACCAATTCTGGTTTTACCCAACTCGCGTGGAATATGGTGAAGTATCTGGATATAGATGGAACGGTTCCTTCTGGCAATTCTACGGAATTGACCCAAGATTTATAGATGCTGTTGCCTGTTATCCTACTCCTACCCTTTACTAAAATCCAAAAAGCCTTTTGGTAATTAAAAACCCAAGGCTTTTTCTTTTGTAATAGGCTTTAAAGTGAATACATATTTTCGCGACAGTATCCATTCAAAGTAGTATTATTTCACTAACCCCGTTAGTTGTACTTATTTGTTCTTCCTCGAAATAAGCCTTCATCACAAATACCATCTTTCCAATGAATAGTCCCATCTCTATTATATGCTCCGATTTTAAGCTGGTTTGGCTTGCCATTGTCGGATTGTTCTTAAATATCGAATGAGTAACCAGATTCTTTGCGTTTGATAACTCCCGACTTTACTTCTTTCCCTAAATGGTTTTGTTCTGCTGTACGCAAACATGAAACTCTCCTTTAAACATGGACTGAAAGTAATTAAAAGCAGATAAAAAAATGATTAATAACGCGGACAACCCGATCCAATATTTGTAACGATGAATGTGTAACCTAAAAAAGAAATACGACTTATTATTGAAGTATTCTGAAAACCAAGTAAAAAATAAAGGGGGATAGGGAATTGAGAAAAGCAATGGGGATAATGTTGATTGGTGGCTTGCTGCTAACAGGGTGTACAGAAAAGGTTAAGTCCAGTGAAAATGAAAAATCAGAACCAATCACAGAACAGGAGTATGTGGGTAAGTTTGAAAACAACTATGATTTAATACATGAGAATTTAAATAAAATATCTGCAGCATCAGCATCATCCTCACTAGACGATATGGAGGAATTATGTAAGGCTTTTTCACATACAACCAATATTAATTTGCAGGTAATGAGTGAGGTAACACCTCCAAAGGAATACCAAGAAGCGAATGAGATGCTAATAGTGGCTCTTGAGAACTATATTGATTGGGGCTGGGCTATGGTGGAACTTTTGGATGATCCCAGTGATGAAGTAGGAGCAAAAGTGGATCACCACTTAGGTATAGCCTCTGAGAACTTGGAAAAGGCTCATGCTGAAGTAGAAAGCCTTAAATAACCTAACCTATTCTGTGAACCTGCTCCGTTAATAGAAAAAGACATTACTCCTTCTTGAAGTAAAGCACCCGTTCGTATTATAAGGTCAGCCAGATATTTCTGGTTGACCTTTTTTTATATCGATATATGATGACGGTAGCCGGGGTAGAACGTAAGCACCCGTGGGGCAAATGATCCCGTCAACTAAACAGTTCGCCCCCTACTTGTAGAAACATGATTGAGGCTGGTTGGGACTATGATCTCGTATAACAAGCGAAGCTATGATACTACATGAAGGTTTAGGGGTTACCGGTTAATTGTATGAGAAGGAGGAGAAAGATGATGAATCCAGTCATTGGTCTGGATGTGGCAAAAGGTGAAAGTCAGGTTCAAGCATTCTTGGATAAAAAGCAACCGTACAAAAAGAGCTTTAAAGTAGCACATACACTTGAGGGGCTGACAAGCCTTTTAGAATTTATTAGGGAAATAGAAGATGTATCTGGAAAACGGCCACCCATTGTGTTGGAATCCACAGGACATTATCATATACCAGTTGTCCAATATTTCGAGGACAAAGGATTCTTATTGATAATGGTAAATCCACTCGTTTCATATCGAGCAAAGAGTTCTAGTTTACGTAAGGTAAAGACTGATCTCATTGACGCTCGGCATCTCTGCGAGATGTTCTATAAAGAAGAACTAGAGCCTTATAAACAACGAGGAATCCAACTCTTAAACCTACGAAACCTTACAAGGCAACACGAGAACATTACAGGTATGTATGTACAAACCAAACTGCAATTCCAATCCGTTCTTGACCAGGTATTTCCTGAATATTGTGGGGTTTTTGGTGACCTATATTCAATTGTTTCTTTATTAACATTACAAAAATTCCCTACTTCAGAGGAAGTTTTGGCCGTTGACGAAGAAACAATCGCGAAGAAAATAAAAGAATTATGTAAAAGCCGGTCTCAGCTATGGGCAAACAATCAGGCAAAAAAATTAAGAGCTGCAGCAAATCGCAATCCGTTTCAAAAAACCTTATACAATAGCCTTACCTTGAGTATTGATATGTATATAAATATGCTTCTTGAATACAAAAAAACTCTATCCAACCTTGTAGAAGAGATAGATGTTTTAGCAAAAAGTATTGAAGAATATGAGATTCTCCAATCCATCCCCGGTATCGGCGAGAAAATCGCTGCAACGATTATTTCTGAGATTGGGGAAATTGATCGGTTTAATCACCCTAAAAAACTAGTTGCATTTGCAGGAATTGATCCAAGTGTTTTTGAATCTGGTACATTCAAAGGTACTTTGAATCGGATTACCAAAAGAGGTTCTAGTAGACTACGACACGCCTTATATATGGCCGTTAAATGTGCCATTCGTGATTGTCGCAAGAAGAAAACGACAGAGGAACTCATTCCTCGAAATAAGAAGTTACGAGAGTTTTATGATAAGAAACGCGAAGAAGGAAAGCCCTTTAAGGTAGCTGTGATAGCATGTGCCAATAAACTTTTACATTGGATTTATGCACTATTAACAAGAAAATCTACTTTCCAAGATATAGCCTAGTTTAAAATCACAACTAAATAATCCAGTACTTTCCAAACGTTCATTTGGAAGGTTATTTGGTATGCACAAATTTAGTATAGCATGAACTATTTTTAGTTTTCATTAATAAATATTGACAAACTATTGGCTGGTTTAGTTGAAGAAGGTTATTTAAAATTATCAATATTAAAGTGGAACCAACTTTTATACTTTCAATCCACGCACTCACATGGTCCTCTCCAAATCTTCAAATTCCATTAGTTTCTTTCATGCAGTTTATTGGATGCAATCAATTCAAAATTATAATGATGTATCCTACGGTCTGAATATTCGTTGGCAATTTAATTCCCTTGATCCACCTTAGTCTTAAGTGCTCGCATCATTTCAATAGGAGTAAAAAATAGAATCCCACTTATTCCACCAACTAATAAGCTATTTGGAAGGATGAGTTTGAGAAACAAGCCTGGATGCTCCGATAATCTAAAATACAACAAAATAAATAGAAAGGTTCCAATTAATGTAGCCCAGAAATATCGTTTGCATCTAGCGTGCGTTCGCTTCGTACTCAGTACCATTCGCTGGAGCGACTTTTGTGTTCCAGATTAAAGATTTTTGTTCCTGTGTGAATGTGATTTCTTTTGTTGTCATTTTGACAACCTCCTCTAATTTTTTTGGATTGGTATTGCTATATAAAAAAAAGCTCTCTAAACGTAGGTTTAAAGGGCTTTTAGATATCGGACTTATCAAGTTTTTGGAAACAAAAAAACGCCTGTACGCAGATGTCATAAAGACATAGGTATACAGACGTTTGGATTATAAACTAATTAATATTTTTTCATTTCCGTTAATTCTGCTAGTCAAAAGACGGGAATTGTTTTGGAAAACACAGACGCACACCTAGCTTTTTTCTGCTCATCTTAACGATGGGAAAATACAAAGGTTTTCGAAATAAAATAACTACTATTAGTATAGCGAATTATTAAATAGGTTTTCCATCTTTATAGATATATTCAATTAATTTTTCATTTTTTGTTGTAATTTTTATTCTGAATCCTCCTYTTAGTAAATGTAAGACAAAAAAAGGAGATGGTAAAATGGCAATTCATAATGGAAATCACGATTTTTACTTGTCAGTTCTTCAAAGTGCAACACGACAACTTAAGATTAGTTTCAAAACACCTGCTAATGCGACCTCAGTGAGTTTGATTGTTCAACGTCCGGGGGATTCGGGAATTGTAAAAACACAAACTATTTCTTCAAGCCCTGGTCAAAATCACACTGTATATGTAGAAGTTCCATATTACGGAGAATACTACGTCAAAGTTGATGCAGTTAGAGGTGCAATTTACGATTATTTTATTAGACCAGTAAAACTGCTTGGCACACATACTCAAAAGAAAACCTTTACTCAAGCTGATGTCGATCAATTTAAGACTAGTAAACTTGTTGCTCTTTTCGTAGGAACAGCAATAGGGCTTACAGCAACTGGAGTTATAGCGAAATATGTAACACTTTTTTACTGCTGCCTTTACTATGGCAGAAATTGGTGCTTTTGACACTGAAGACGAAGATTGGCCAGACCCACGCGTTGGTTGGGGGCTACGAACAACTATGTACGATAATGGAAGTGCCATTCAAATTAAATGGGAAGCACTTGATCAGTACGGTAATGTACAAAGGACTCAAAACGGTCAAATTAACTATATAAAATGGTAATATTTAAAAAAAAATAAAAAAGGACGATAGCTACTAAGCTTCGTCCTTTTTATTTGTTTTGATTATATCAAGTATAAGAGTAATGTGAATAATAATGAATATAACTATCAATAAATAGGTATTAAATTGGTTTATGAAAAATAATCGATATTGATCCGACAAGTAATAGGTAATTAAATTAAAAAGTAGAAGAATTCCAATGTTGACTACTGTTATATAAGCATTAATCTTCTTAAATCTTTCTTTTTTCTCTTTTAAAAAGATTCGAACTAGTATTAAACCAAATAAAATCAATGAGAAATAGTGAAACTCTATTGGCATGAACCTCTCCCCCAATGCTTTGACTATCAAAATATATATGATTTTTTATGAAAATCATGTAAAATTAACCTAATAAAAAGATTTTTTAGCATAAACTGGTTGTTATATTTATACTATATATCCCTTTAATAATAAAGGACATGATTTTATTCATGTTCTATATTTTTTACTCAAAAAGCGAACATACATTCGTGTAAATGGGAGGTGGAAGTTTGAAATAAATAAAAATCGACTACTTGCAGAGTTTTTTCAAGATGATAGGAATCGAAAGCTATATCAAGAGTATCTTAGGAATCCAACAGGCATTAACCAAAAAATTTTAGATGAAAGATTTAAGGAGTTTTATTTTAGAATCCGTTCGATTGCTTATATACTAAAAAGTTTGCACTTTGAAAGTCAAAAATTAGATAGAAAAAATCGACTGTATAAGCAACGTTATCAATCAATTTTAGATAGACCAAACGAAGATAATTCTACGTTACTAGATTTAATTGAAGTACCACCTCCCAGAGAAGAAACTCATTCAAACAAGTTAGAGGATTATATAACAGATTTTAAATTGCATTCTTCGATAAAAAAATTAACCAATAAACAAAGAGAAATTTTATTTTATGTATTTGTAATGGAGTTAAAAGATGTTGAGATAGCGAAAACTTTAGCTGTCTCACAGCAGTTTGTTACTAATACGAAGAATGTAGCATTGAAGAAACTAAGGGGGGAAATGAACGATGTTAGATGAAGCGAGTATGATCCAATTAGTAGGCAACTTTGGTTTTCCGATTGTCATGACCATTTATTTATTGCATCGCTTTGAAAGAAAGATTGAATCTCTCGATAACACAATACAAAACTTAGCAAAAGTTGTTGGAAACAAAGGAGTGAATTCATAATGAATATTATTGAGGAAAAAGAAATAAGAGCAATAATAGATTTAATTCAGCCTAAAATTAAAAGGTCACTCTTTCAGACATCTCTTGAAAATAGAGAAGATTTGGAACAAGAATTAATGTTATATATACTAAAAGTAATTAACAATAAGATAAGTAGAAACGTACCAGGTTTCTTTACCACTTTTGGACAATCATTCAACATAACAGAAAACGAATCATTGTCCTTTGAACTATCTTAGTGTAACCATTGAAAAAAATTTTAATTAAAATTTAGCGAGCATAATCAATTTCTAGGTAAAAAACAAACCTCGTATTTTGAAAATACGAGGTTTCACCTGTTTATTGCTATTCATTTTTATAAAAAAGWTTGATTATTTCAGAAATCGAATCTTCAACTAAAGCMCCCGTTAGTTGAAKAAGAATAGACATTACTTAAATTTGTATTCGACTATACTCCATTGATAGTGAATGTAATTTATTCACTATTTCCTGTTCGTAATCTTCATCTAGTGGAATGGTCTCTTTTGCAAGAGGAGATAATCGTTCGTGATTGCCAATCATAACTGTATGTAATGCATTTTCAAACATTGATATATCATTTGCATCGTTTCCAAATGCAATATATGTTTTTTCTTTAATTCCTAACGCCTTCAAAGCACTCCATTTATTTATCCCACTTGGACTAATATCAAGGACATTCTCGTTACTATGCTTATTGACGTATACGTCAAGGCTTGAAAGTTTTTCTGCTAATTCTTCCATATTATTTGCAGTTAGCAACAGCACTTTGACTATTGAATCAAGAGACTCTAAACTAACCGATTTCGCTAACCTAGCTGGGTCTAAGTTTTGTAATATAGGGTGTGTATCAGGACCAGTATAAGCATAGTCCCATTCACCATCTATTAAGAAAGTGGCATTATGTTGCTCAATAAGATTTTTTACTTCGTTAATTTCATTAGGTGAGAATGCAGTAGATAGTACTACTTTTCCTTCTTTTGAGATAAGAGAGCCATTACCTCCAATCATTGTATAATGATGAAAAGCTTCATCTATCACGGGTAACATATCCCTTATAGGTCTCGCAGATGCAAAAATAACTTCGTGACCCTCTTGAGTTAAATTCGATAGTGAAAGAAGAATCTTCTTGGATATTGGCTGCCCCTTAAAACAAATTGTTCCGTCTAAGTCAAAAACGAATTTCATAATAAATCGCACTCACTTTCGTAGTTTATATATATCATTATATTGCAAAGTCCTAATCCTAATTTAACTAACCTGCCCCGTTAGTTTAATAAGACATACCAGCTTCTCTAAAGGCATTTCGATAAATCTCAGTGTTTATTCTTTGAACATCAATCTGCAATAATTCTTTTCTAATGGTACTAAATAGGTCACTTGGAATATTAGGAAATTTACCTTCAAGATCCTCTCTTTTATCTAAATGATTTAGCGTTTGAATAATAACAAAATAAATGTTTGGATATTGCTTTTTAATGTTGGAAGTATGTTTTAGAAACTCTTTGAGGTACTTATCAAAATAGTGACGGTTGTATCCTTCTATACCTATATAGAATGGAAATCCACTTCGGTCTTCCCACTCTATCAAAAGACCCAAAAAAGCAATAAGGGAACCCCCCCTATATCTCAAATTATCGTCGTTAAAGTGTTCATAATAAGGGTAAAACAATTTTACACACCAATCAAAGTCTACTATCCCATTCACTTCTTTTATCATATTATGTAATAGGTCTAATTTTTCTTTGATCGAATTCATTTGAAACCCCCTCTGGAACGTAATTAAAATTAACAATATCTCTTATACCTATTTTTATCGCTTTTCTTATCGAACTAACCTGCCCCGTTAGTTGAATAACGTTATTCTCATTATATTTACATCTTTTTGTCTCTGTCTGGTTCCTTCATAAATATATTTTCATTCTCATCAAATCCTTCAGGTAGCCAGTAATCCTCTGGTAATCCTTTTTCCTCAAATAACTTTCGAAGTTGTTCAATTGATTCGGACCACGTTAAAAAGACTTTGATAGAATATGGTGGTTGTCCTTCATCATTCCAAACTGCCCACTTTTTATTAGGGAGTTCTGTCGCATACCAACCTGCGTCTTCTCCTAGACGCCAAACATAAAACGTGTTTTCTTCAGCAACTTTCCAATCTTTGTAGCCCAAAACTTTCGCAAATTCATCGTAATTTTTATAGATGAGAGAGCGTAAAAACTTTTTCACTTGTTCCATTTTCATCCTCTCCTCCTCTTTTTCTTTACTAACAAAACTGCAACTTCTTATTGAACTAACCTGCCCCGTTAGTACAATAAGAAAGATGATTTTCAGTTAGTTGAAGAAGAAATGCGTTCAGTAACATATCTATTCTATCGCTGAACGAGTGTGCAGCATGCACAACGTGTTGACATAACATCAGGATCAGGAAGTGATCATTTTTGGTCAAAAACCATTAGTCTTCCATGTTGGGGAAGCATAAGCATTTTCTCTTAAGAATTTTACAAACATAAAAAGAAGTCGCCCAAAACAATACAGGTAATGAATTAGAAGCAAATGCATGTTCTCTTAAGAATCCTACAAACATAAAATACCTCCTATATAAAAATATGCAAGAAAATTCGAGCTTATTTCCTTAAAGAAAAAAAGTTTCCTTAATGCAACTATAGAATAACATATGCATTTTCCCTTGAGAATTCTACAAACATAAAAATACTTCCTGCAGGTAGTAAAAAAATGAACTGGCTTGTATGGTGTATGCACAACGTGTTGACATAACATCCTGATTGGGAAGTATTCGACATTAATCCATAAAGAAAGCTGCCCTTTAAAGGCAACTGGCTTAACATTTGTATATAATCCAACTGACATAATGTTAAATAAAAAAATCGTCCGTTCAATCGGACGATTTTTTCTTATTGTGCTACTTCGCTGGCAATGCTTGATTCTGCTAAGCCAACTTCTCTTTCGGGAGAAAATTAATCAACTTCTGCATTCTTATAAGTTCAAAAGAAAAAGAGCAGCCGCTACCGTTCATTGTTTAACTCAATAAAGAAAGCGATCCCTGCTAAAGAATCGCTCCGGCTTGCGGAAGACTAAAAATAATTTTAAAGGGCTTAAGGGCATGTTTGCGCTTAGCTGGCTAAACAGAAATTTGTTCGGATTTTATATGGTTACTGAAAATAGACAGCGTTTTGATCGTGTCACTTGTTGGTAGTAACCCTCCAACCAATAAATCCATATCAATAATCTTTCAGCTCGATCCCGTTAGCAGCTTTGGCTATCATTTTTGAAATCATCTTAAATTGTACGATCATAATCGGGGGTATGTGCAACATTAAATTGCGTAAAAAGATTTTGAAGTTTGATTTTTCAATCATACTCCCGGCAGCCATTAGTCCTATTTTTTGATTTTTCTCAACAAACTTTCTCATTTTTTGTTCGTAGGCTACAAATGCACGGGCGAAATCACCATCTGCAGCTTTAAGTTCACCAGCTAATACATAAGCCCCGACAAGCGCCAGGCTAGATCCTTGACCTGATAGAGGAGATGGACCATACGCCGCATCACCTACCAATGTAATCCGCCCTTTTGACCATGTCGGCATGTGAATCTGGCAAACCTCGTCAAAATAAAAGTCTGTCGCATCTTTCATGGTTTTGAGTAGATGCGAGGTTTCCCAACCTGAATCGCCTAAGAAGACATTTTCTACTAGTTTCTTTTGAGATTCTGTATCATTGCGGTCGTACTTCAATGCCTCTGATTGGAACAAGAACATACCCCTTGCTTCGGTATTGTCACGAGCGCTATACATACCTACAGTTTTGCCTGGTATCGTATATAACAGTTGGCGATGGTCGAGGTTGAGGTAATTCTCGAGAGTGAAAATCGAGATATAACAGCCAAGCGTCCGTTTAAACTGTGCTTCATCTCCAAAAGTTAAGGTGCGAACATTAGAATGAAGCCCGTCTGCACCGACGACAAGGTCAAATGTCTGTGGCTTGCCATGAATAAATTGAACTTCTACACCAGCTCCAGTCTCATTTATAGCGGTAATCGAATCGCCCCAAATGTAATCAACAGTATCCTTGGTTAAATCGTACAAAATGTTACTTAGATCGTCTCGCATGACTTCGATGTCCAGACCATGCTGGTTCCCCATACTTGCTTCGCTTATTTGACCTTGTATCTTGCAATTGCTGTTCACAAAGTAAACACCAGTCATGTTCGTGTCAGCTGCACGAACTTGATCGAGTATACCCATCCCCTTAAGCACGGAAATGGCTGCACCACGGATATCAACCCCGAATCCACCCGCGCGCAATGCTGGAGCACGTTCAATTACAGTCACGTTGAATCCATGACGATGAAGCCAGTAAGCGAGTGCCGGACCGGCAATGCTTGCACCAGAAATAAGAACGCGCATCGTTTGTTTCATTATTGCCTACTCACTCCTATCCTAATTAAAGTCTTAACATACCCACAGTATATTTATGGACGATTTCACTTATTTAGGACAATAAAATAATAGGAATTTAATTTTAAAAGCTGAGACTAATGTTCAACTATCCTGCCCCGTTAGTTGAACAAGTTCATTCTTTTTTCGCTTTTCTATATTCACTCCTTGATGTAATGAATAGGAGTGACATACTTATCATTAAATATAATGGTTCCATATCGAGAACATCTTTTATTAAAAAATTACCCACAAAAGAAGAGCATCCACTAGGCTCTTACCTCGACCGGACTATACCAGATAGTCGTGCCGACTTGGTTAGACACGCAATTAAAAAAAGAGCTAGCAAAAATACCGCTAACTCTCGTATTGATCAATAAATGGCCTAATTACAATCTTTGAATCAACCAATAAAATGCCAGCACAAAAATAAGGCAAGACGTTGAGATCATCATTTTACGATACCATGGGAACCTTCGCAGCCATAGCAAGAAGGGAAGTAATAGGCATAGGAACATGATCTGGCCCGCTTCCACACCTAAATTAAACGTCAGGAGTGAGCCAATCAGATTGCTCTTTGGAAGTCCCGTTTCGGCCAAAGCCCCGGCGAAGCCCATGCCGTGAATCAGGCCAAATAAGGCCGTCAATAGCCACCGCCATTTCGCCTTTTGAACAAACATATTTTCTACTGCCACATAACAGATCGTCAGGGCAATCAAGGCTTCGACCCAATGCGAACTGACCTGAATACGGTCGGTGGCCACCAAGATTAGTGTTATGCTGTGGCCGATTGTAAAAGCAGTAACAATTTTCAACGCATCCTTGAAGCGAGATGCGATTAATACTAAGGATAACAAAAACAGCAAATGATCGTACCCGGTCAAAATGTGTTCGATTCCAAGTACAAAGTATTTCCATAGGACGGATCCAGTTTCAGGCTGGGGTTGGTCCTGGGGTTGGTCTTGGGGATAGTCCTGGGGAAGGTTGATCAGAATATCTCTATTAGTGCTATCAATCATATCCTGCTGAAAATATTCCCCTGCATGGACCATGAGTACACTCGTATGAGCAGGCGCATCGTCAAACACCAGATCGTAATGAAGATTAAATTGTTCAATTTCTTCATCGGCGATAAACGTCAGTTGAATTTCCATGCCTCTTACGGCACCCTTTTGCGCCATGTTCATCGAAACTAATTCCATCGTTAAGGGCTTCGAATCCGCATCTATGCGAAGACCTTTCTGTAGATAGGATTCGATTTTTTGCGAGGCCAGTTCATCGTTCACCAGATTATCCAAGTCAGTACCGAATTGTGGAAACAAGTCTGTTTGTTCAATAAAAAGATCATAGAGAATCTCGTTCCCTTCAATGTTTAAATCCGAGTAATTCATATTTATGGAATGCGCAAGCGAAGTTGTGGCAGTTCCAAAAAATAATAAGATGATAAACAATGACAGGAATGAACGTCGAATCATAATGGGACCTCATTTCATAGAAAGTGGAGAGAAAAGATTTACTTTTCTCTCCTTATTATCTGGTGCTATTGCAAAATTTTATTGGCGATCCAAACTAAATCTGCAAAATTAATCTTGTCGTTATGATTGATATCTGCATCTTTAACCATGTGCCAATCCTCACTTGTAATGGTCTTTCCTTAATTCACCGTGTCCAGCGTTCAATAAATCCTCTTAAAGTTAGAAGCTAATTCTTTACAGTTTCTGTTTCAAGGACGCTAATCTCCGCGGCCGCTGCCCAGCCGTTAACACCCGCCGTTGCTTCGAGCTTGACATATGATGCATCTGTCGGATCAAAAGTTGCTACTTTCTCCGCATTGTCGTTTGCCCAAGTTCCGCTTGCAACTTTAGTAAAGGTCACTCCATCTGTACTTACATATACGTTATATCCTGTAATATTTCCGTTGCTGCCTGATGGCCTTGGTAAATACGCGACCTTATCGATTGGGTAAGTTCCTCCAAGATTTAAGGTGATCGATTGAGGGAGAACATCAGATTTATCCCACTTTGTATGCCAAAAAGTTTGTGAATTTCCGTCAATCGCCATGGATGCTGAATTATTTTCACCAATCGTTTCCTGACTTGTCGCCGTTGCCGTCATTTCAGACTGAGTGATCTTATTAACCGTTACTTTAATGCTTGTTGTCAAAGGGACGTTATTGGGATTTTTCACCCCAGTTGGCAAAGTTACAGTTCCATTGACAGCGAAGGTTTGTGCAGTCTTTACAGTGGGATCATAGTTTGAAGCATCTACATTCCATGTCACATTGGCTTCTCCCCTGCCTGCATCAGTATCCAAGGATACTGTCTTTGGCACTCCAAGGGCGTCCGCTGTCTTCGCCGTTCCGATTGTCAACCCTGTTATGTCAGCAGGCGCAGTGATGCTGTTTAAATTAACACTTTGAGCCTCAATGTCAATGTCCTGCGACGAACGGTTATACATGGAATCGTCGGCAAATACCCTGAGTATATATGGAGTAGTCGGCGACAAATCTGTAAACTTATACTGTCTGTGTTCATCGAATGGTTTGTCTAGCGGCAGTGAAAGGCTGTTAAACGATTTGTCCACTTTCCCGGTGAGCTTGTTGATAAGCTGAATATTGTATTCCAAAACGCGCACATTGTCATTTGCTTGCTTTATTGTAAAAGCAAGTTCGTTGTTTTTGTAGGAATCGACCGTAATACCCTCTTCAAACTGCGGAGCTATGAGTTCTCTTATATCGCTCCTGCTATAGGTAAAGGCCTCTTTGCCTTCGCCAACGACTTTTACAGAAGGTATGCCTACATATTCATCTGTACTTAAGTTATACTGTTTGATGATCATTTTTGAATCGTAAACCTCTACGAAATTCACGATGCGAGGTGTGGTTTTATAGTTAATATACGAGCCTTCTATATATCCGCCGTACGGACCGTTATCAATATAACTGGAATATGAACTCGCACCACTGTCGAGATACGTAGCCGCACCTTGATAGTGAGAACGTTCGTCGGTCGGGTCGTATTGCGTATGACCTGACATATATACCACCTGCGAAAAATTATTGTTGGCAATATATTTACCTACATTATTACTTGCCGCGCTGCTCCAAGCCGATCCCCACACAGTTCCGCTTATAGGGTAGTGAGAAGATACAAATATGGGTTTGGTTGGATCGTAATCCTCTTCTTTTCTAATTTGGTCGAGGAAATTGGTGGCTTTTCCCACCGTTTTTTCGTTGTTATAATTTCCGTCAAAACCTACAAAATTATATCCTTTTACCTTTACCCTATAAGAATCGTTAAAGAAATTGTTATCGTATGAATTCGTTGACTCGTTCCACGCGCCCGCCGAACCGACAGGAATAAATTGTTCGGCTCCGCCCATATCATGGTTGCCTCTTACCATATAAAACTTCGTATTTTTTAACAAACCCTCATTTGTAAGTTTAGTATGAATGTCTGTCAGATTTTTCATCCATACATATTCATTGGCATTGTTACCGCCGGTAACGTCGCCAGGAATAAAAAGTACGTCGGCCTGTGGGAATAGTCTCAGTTCTGTTCTGTAGCCTTTTTCAATTTGCGCTATTTTTGCGGGATTAGAACTGATTTCCGGGTCGCTGTCTATAATCATATTTAAACCGGCAGGAGTTAATGTTTTATTGCTTTTTTGATAGATGAATAGGGCGTTGTTTAGTTCACGTTCGTAATAATTAATGGTTTCCTGTGTATATAATTTTACTTTTTTCGTTGTTGCAACCGAAGTTGCCGTATTCAAAACCTTTTTCAAATGATCAAAATCGGTTTGGCTGAAGCCGTTGCCGAGACCGTCTGCTATTAGTGTACTTGCTTCTGATATTGTGTCGTTAAGTGCGTTCATATCTACTTTGTTTACAGCGTAACTATTATAATTAGCTTGGACTACATCACTGCTAAATGCACCTTTCCAAACATTCAGATCAGCTATATCGAATGAATTATCGCCATGTTTGCCCAATCCGTCGCTACCTATATTTAATGGGTTCGATGTATCTAAAGTTCCGATCCCCAGCGAAGTTTCAGTCATTTTGTAACCATCAATATACAACGATCCGAGCATTTTATCTCTGTCTACAACAAATGTCACGTAACGCCAATCGGAAGCATTAAACGTGTCGCGCCCAAATTTTACTGATGTGGTCGGGAATCCTAAATTCATATTGACCGAATTGGCTGATGAATAAATCGCCCATCCTTCATTAGAGCTCTTAGTAAAATCTTTGTTTGATAATATTACCTGATTATTGTTAGTGTCACCCTTATACCAGAAGGATGTTGTATAACTGTCATTACCAAAATTCAAGCTATGCGTTGTACCGACATAATTGCCGTCTCCGCTTTCTAAGTGCAGAGCTTTGGTCCCGGGTAATACACCGTCTACATAACTATAATTTCCTTTCCCTTCCAATTTCTCTTGATTTGCATCGTCCTTTAAATTATTATCGAATTTCATCGATGCAATAAGGGGATTGGCATTTAATACTGCGTTCGTGGGCAATGAAGTTTTTCTGTCACCATTTGATGGTAAACCAACTACAACGCGCAATTTTTTACCAATATCATTTAACGTTACGGTGTAGCTTTTGGATGTACCACCCGATTTCACATTAATATATTGATCGCTTATACGTGATTCCTGTACTTGCCATTGAAATGTTAGATTTTTGCTCATTGAACCATGATCCATGACTGCATCGGCGGTGATCGTTTGACCGTAAACCGGCTGCATATTGTCGATTTTGACGATATTGGCGTCCGATGCGTCTGTGGTGGTCGATAACATAACGAATATCATCGTTAATACGAGGGTAATGGATAAAATTCTTTTCATTACAGAAAACCTCCATATTTTAAGTATTTTAAGAGTCTGTTCAAAAATCTTGTAAAATTGAGTAAAAAACAAAACCGTAGCGAAACTTTGATGCGGAACTCATTGATTATATCGATCATGTCGACGACTCCATTGTGATGGAGAAAGTCGCCCCTCTTTACAAGGATGGTGGGCATCCTCAGATCGATCGGGATGAGAGGAAATTTTTCGTCACGGAAATCCCCCTTTCGTTTCCAATATTGGAACCTTGATTTTCTCCTTCTACTGTTCTCATTAAACTGAAACGATGCTTTAATCCTGGTACGCCGATATTTTGAAACCTCCCAGAATAGGGGGAATACATAGACGCCAACTCAAAACAGCATAAAATATAATACACTCACACAAATTACCTATGTATAAAAAAATAATACACAATTATTATTGATTTTCTGTAAATATCTTGTAAATTATTATTGTTTTTATGAAAAATTAGACAAAAACACATAAATAGCTGCTGGTGGATTTTATTTTCCTGGCTGCAAAAAATAAAAGATTTACTTAGCTACTTGATTGAGGAGAGAAGCTGAATTGAGATAAACTGAGTTTAAAAAACTCATAAAAAAAAGGAAAGTAGACGGCTACTTTTCCTTCAAATTAATCTTATTCACAATTACAATACCTTCTTTTTTATATTTCTTCAGTTTGACCCCTTCGTCCGAATTAGAAGAGGAAATGAAAAAAGTCCTCTCCATTAAAGGAGCCTGTTCCAATTTATCTCTGACTTAAAAGTCATTTGAAACATATCTTATTAGAAAAGCATGTTCGAAAGGTGACAAGATTTGGAGAGTCAATTAAATTCATTTATTTACGGATTGCAACCTAGAACCCCCAAACAAGCTGCGGAATTATGGATATTGGGTGTAGAAAATCGAAGTGGTGCTGTTCAATATGCTGTGCTATCACCATCTCTTCAAAAACTTACACAGAAACAGTTCGAAGAAAAAGGTTGGGTGACTGGACAATCAAGTCCGTGGGTTGCTAACGTTCATTTTGTAAAAGTAAATAAAATAAGTGATACAAAGTTACAATATACAATTTCATATGATTTACTAACTTCATATGAAAATTTCGGCAGAGGACATAAGCTTATTACTGTAGAAATGAATCCAGAGCCCTATAGAACAAACTGGTTTATTACTAAAATAATAACAACTTATTTTCAAAATGAAGGGGTTACTCCCGCCGAAACGGTAAGTAAATAAAGGTAAATTACAAGTATATTATTCGTTAAACAGATGATGAATTGCTTCTTTACTTTTATTTAAAGTAAGGTAATAGATTCCCAATGTATGTTCCAACAAATTTTTTTCATAACGATCCAACTCATTCCTATGAGCTTGACAGCTCTTTAAAATGTCTTTTCCTTTTTCCACATCCCCTTTTATTAAGAAATAGCGTGCTACTAGGATGCGATAAAAATGATGTGCTTCTGATATATGGACAAAAGTGTTGTCTTCGATTTCTTGTTTGAGAAGTTCTATATCTGCCATCTGTTGTTTGACCATTACTTCAAGCCATTCATTCAGCTTCTTTTTCAATCTATCATATTGTTCTAATTCTTTTTGTAAATCGATGTTAAGTCGCTCACAAATAAGATTGATAATTTCTTTTGAACATTGGGTTAGTCCACGTTCAATTTTACTTACATGAGTGACAGAACAAATCCCTTTTCCCAGTTGTGCTTGAGTCAAACCAGCTCGTTCACGATACAGTTTAATAATTTTAATCCTTCATCCATGTACCATCAACCTCCTTTATTCTTATTTACATGTAACATTTTTAGAAGAAATAGATATATCAGATGTCAGTTTTTCACATAAGGGCTAGAAAGCTAGGAGGAACAATACTTTAATCCGACTAACCCATTTGGAAAACTAGTATTTGGGATAATTAATATGAAGAAAATGCTCTATCAATATATTATTTGTAAGAAGAAGTAAGTTTTAGAGGCGCTTTTATCTAGTGAAAATAATTATTTTACATAATTTAATTAAAATTTCATAAGTAAATCCCTATTTATTCCTAACTAATTACCCCCATTTACTTCCTATTAGGCGAATAATACAATTATATTGAAATATTCTTAATTTTAACACTATTAAAAAATTGAGAAGTAAGTATTTTTTGTTTCATTGAAAAAAAGGGGGAAGGGTAAAAAATGAGAAGAAAATTTCCGTACAAGGTATTTGCAACGACGACTTTGGCTGCGATGTTGTTAACGACAACAGTGTTTGCGGAAGGGCCACAGAATAATTCGGTTTCCTCTCCAAATATAGAGGAGATTGCGAAGCAAGGACTGCAAATTTTCCAAGATGAACAAAACCAAGCTGCTGAAGAAGCAGCTGATAGGCTTGGATACAAGAATTTGAAAAAAGACGGCTTAGCTAAACCGTATAAGCCGGATGAAAAGGTGCGCTTGATTGTGGAGATAGAGCAGCCGATAATATTGGAAAAATCTTTCCAAAACAAAAAGACGAAGTATAAACAAAAACAAGATCAAGTAATTGCACAAATTTCTAAGGAAAATTCAGCTTCTAAAGTAAATCATCGATTCTATGAAAGCTTTAACGGCTTTAGTATGGAAACGGAGTTTAGTAATGTAAAAGAAATTCAGGCAACTCCAGGTGTTATAAACGTGCATATCGCAAGGACGTTCCAACCATCTATGGGGGCAAGCAAAGAATTGGTACAAGCACAAATGGTATGGGAACAATACGGATATGAAGGAGAAGGATTGCTTGTTGCGATTGTCGACTCCGGACTAGACTATACTCATAAAGATATGACGTTGACAAAAAAAGGAAAAGAAAAAGAGAAGTGGACGCAAGAGAACATTCAAGGGGAACTCGCAGAAACAGCAGTAAACGAAGTATGGTACAGCGACAAAGTTCCGACAGGTTATGACTGGGCTGATAAAGATACAGACGTAATTCCACGCGGTCAATATGGAAGTTCACATGGTATGCATGTTGCAGGAACTGTAGGAGCTAATGGTGATGAAGCAAACGATGGAGTACAAGGGGTTGCACCAGGTGTGCAGTTGTTGGCAGAAAAAGTTTTCTCCGATAATGGCGGTGGAGCTTATGAAGACGATATCATCGCAGGTATCGAGCACGCGGTAACATTAAGCGCCGATGTTATCAACATGAGCTTAGGTTCTGACGCGGGATTTGTTGGCGAAGAGAACGACCCAATTCAAAAAGCAATTCGTCAAGCAACTGAACAAGGCACGCTAGTTGTTGTAGCAGGTGGTAACGCTGCTTACAGCACAAAAAATAATCTCTTGCCTTCTTCCGAAAAACCATATGCTGAGAATCCGGATATTGGAACAGTTGGAGAACCAGGAGTAAGCCCCTATGCGTTATCTGTTGCTTCCTATGAAAACACAAAAATGCATAAAACCACGCTTGCAGAAGAAAACGGTTTACAGCTTCCGTACCAAGACCAAACGCAATTTAATTTTAAACTCTCCAGAGTACTAACACCTACTGAGAGCTATGAAATGGTGTATGTAGGGGAAGGAAGAAAGGCAGACTTCGCTGGAAAAGACGTCGCAGGCAAAATAGTAGTTGCGAAACCGCAAGTACCCTATGCATTTTATTCTTATATTCAAGTGGAAGCAAAGAAGAATGGTGCGAAAGCAGTTATTCTAGTACCGCCAACCACAATGGCAGATTTCCCATATCTAAATTTCAGCTATCTATCTACTCCAGCTGCTACAACAAGTAAGGTTGCAGGAGATGCGTTAATCACAAAGCTTACAAGTGGTCAAATTGTTAAGATGAATATGACAAAGGGTATTTGGCTTGATAATCCTGATAAAAATACCATTTCCGACTTTTCATCTGTCGGAACTCCGCATACGTTAGACTTTAAACCAGAGCTTTCAGCACCGGGTGGCAACATTTATTCAACTGTTGCGGGCAATGAATATGAGGTTATGAGTGGAACATCCATGGCAACTCCTCATGTTGCAGGTGGTTCGGCATTGTTAATGCAAGCATTATATGAAAAAGGATTATCTCATTCAAAGAATACAGCACTAACGGCAAAAATCGCATTGATGAATACAGCGCAGGTAGTACAAGATCCCCGCACAAATAATGAAGTACCGTACTCACCGCGTGTACAAGGATCCGGCTTAATGAAAATTCAAAATGCAATTAAAACACCTGTTATTGTGACAAGCAAGGATACTCCGTTAGAGCAAGCCGGAGCTGTAGCGTTAAAAGAGATTAATAAAAAAGGTACGAACTTCAAGTTGAACGTGGAAGCCTTAAAAAATGTAGATGTAAAAGATTTAGAATACACGGTCTTTGTAGACGTTTTGACGGATGGAAAAGAAACAAAAGAATTTGACTTAGACGAAGACGGGAAATTGGATTCTAAAGAATATTTAACTTTAACAAGCAAGCATGTAAAAGGTGCTATTTCATCTATAAATGGCGAGAAAGTGACACATACACAAGGTGCGAAATTGAAGATTAAACCGGGTCAAGAAAAGAACCTAGACGTAAAACTTGTATTACCTGAAAGCTTGGAGGAAGGGACGTTTGTTGAAGGATTTGTTCGCCTAGTGCCAACAGGCAAAAACAGCAAGGCGGCAGTTCCGTTAACCGTTCCGTATATGGGCTACTATGGAGATTGGGATCAGCCGCAGAACATTGATCCTGTTGCATGGGATAAAGATGCATTCTTAGGATATACCGTGCTTTGGAACGATGAAGGAGCACAATTCCCGTTGGGATATGACCCGTATACGGGAACCTTTAATATGGACCGAATTGTCATTTCTCCAAACTTTGTCTTGCCAGGTGTATACCCAACATTTACAGCACTTCGCAACTTAAAGAAGACAGAAATGTACGTGGAGAATGATCAAGGAAAAATGGTTCAAGACCTAGGCGATTTTAGTGAATATACTGGGAAACCGTGGAAGTTCCGTAAAAATGTTATGGCATACGGTGATTATATGAATAGTGGTTATTTATGGGACGTAAAAGACCAGGCAGGACAAGCAGTCAAGGATGGCACATACAACTTTGTTATTAAAACAACACTAGATTATCCAAATGCGAAGCCACAAGAAGTGAAGCTTCCAATCCGTGTTGATTCTGTTGCCCCAGTTGTATCTGATATTCAAGTGCAGCCAAAAGATGAGCAATATGAAATTTCTTTCAAGGCAGTGGACAACGAGGGCGGTAGCGGATATAACGCAGCAATCATCTGGTATAACGGTAAGTATGAATCCTTACAGCCGGGACAAACTTCTGTACTAGTAAAAGAAGAGCCGAAGAGTGTGGTAGTGTTAGGTGCAGACCATGCTTTTAACCACAGCTATACGGTTTGGGGAGATCCTTCTTATATTAATGAAGAAATGCTTGTAAGTTATTTCTCCGTGTATCCAAACAACAACGTAAACACAACCACCCCTGCCCAAATTAATGCGTTTGCCAGTAACCGTGTGAACTGGACAATAAACGTTAAAGATGTAAACGGCAAGGTAGTTGACACGATTGTAGCTGAAAATGAGCATGAAATTCACTTGAAATGGACTCCAGAAGCGGATATTCCAAGCGGTACGTATACAGTTTCAGCAGAAGTAGTAAACAAGCAAGGCTTTAAAGTAACGACAAGTCCGCAAACAGTAACTGTATTGCACCAATAATTAAAAATACGAAAAGAGCCGGCCTCACTATTACTATAGTGAGCCGGCTTTTTCTGTAAAGTGATTCGAAAATTTTTTTCTTAATTATGGTACCCCAAGTACCCCAACTCTGGGTTTCATATGCTGTATTCACAAATAATGAAGTTGATAACACACATCTTTTGGCGATTTTTAATGCACCCACTCCTCAAGTAATTTGGGGTTCTAACATTTTAAATTTTACACCTTCAAATATTATGTCGTATACCTATGGTATGAATGAAAATCAGTGGAAACAGGTAACCGCATCTGTTAAACCTAACACTTATATAGGACCCACCTGATAATCTTGTAATAGAGGATCAGAAAGGATGTCCCATCTAGATATATACCAACACTCAATATCCAACCCCAGAGCTTTACTAAAAACATAAATTCCTTGGGGGAAATTATAACCACAAGGAGTTTTTATTTGTGTTTTTCTCAAAAGGAATTTGACCTCCTTATACTACTCTGCAAATCCTTATTAAAATACCTTTTAAGAAATCTCTCTTCTTCAACTAAACTGCCCCGTTAGTTGTAGAAGAAAAGCTATTACCTTTTAGTTGTTTTAGCTCGATATTAGAGACTTAGATTAATAATTCACCCCATAATATCCGTACCGCTGTACCTGCAATGGCAACATCTTTTTCTTTTGGTGTTACGTATAATAACCCACCTCGTTTTGAAAGCTGTTTGCTGACAATACTTTCTATTGATAACTTTTCACACCAGTAAGGTCCTAATGCACCGTGGGTAGAACCATTTACATGGTCTTCATCAATGCCCTGTGCTGGTGAAAAAAATCTAGAGACAATATCAATTCCCTCCTCATTAGACATACTCGTGATACAAACACCACGTACAGGAAACTGTTTCATTGCAGAAAAATCAGGTTCAAAATCTGCAATGTATTCTTCATGACTTAGTTCCACAATATAATCCAAATCTGTTTTCCCTACATATTTCGGTTTCGTACCGAGCCATTCTTCAAGTTCTGAAGGACATTCAATCTCTTCTAATTGGTACTTCTTAATTGTTATTTCTACCAGTTCATTAAACCATCTTGCTTGCAAAGGACCGCTTAAAGTCTGGAATGTAATAGGGGAATCTAAGGGTAAAATCGATTGTTGCCAAACAATAAAAGCACTGGCTATTGTTCCATGTCCACAAATCGGAATTTCCATCTCTGGAGTAAACCATTTAAGAAAAAAATCATTCCCCCTTTTTTGGACAAAAGCTGTTGTTGGTACGGGTATCTCCTGAGCAATTTTTTGCATGGTCAACTCAGATATTGTTGAATCCAGTAAACATACTGCCGCGGGATTTCCCTTGTAAAGATCTGTAGTAAATGCATTTACGATAAAATACGTGACTCTGTTCAACTCTCCCACCTCATTCTTCGTTACTAATATAAATTTATTTTCATTAACCTGCCCCGTTAGCCATCCATACAACAAAAAACACTGTGCCATAGAGCCCAACCGTTAGTAACTCACATCATTTTATCATTGGTTTTTATTGAACTAAACTGCCCTTTAGTTGTATCGCAGCAACTTAGAAGAGGTTTTATATGTATGATTCCTTTTTGAATTGATGTCTCTATGTATCCAATGATTTGCTCAAAAGTAAAAACGTTTAATTGTTGTTTACTGTGTGTATTTTCATATTTCATATCTTCTAAAACATATGGAATAAAGTCACTAATGTCTTTTGAGTGTACTTCTTCAATATCTATAACTGAACCATTACTATCGAAAATCTCTTTAATTCCATCTGCGACTCCATAATAATCCAATAACAACCCATTTAGAGTTTGAAAATCCCCATGATACAGATTTAAAATATTTTTATCGTTTTCCATTCTGTTTTTTAACCACGGTAAATAAAACCCCTTTAACCACAAGTCATCTGCGATGAGATGTGAATAATACCCTAAGATAAATGAATTATTTTTAACAGAACTGTATTTTTCAATGAAATTTTCATAATCCACATTTCTTGAATAATCATCTACTTCGCCTGAAAAGAAATGTGATAACTCTTTAGGAGACACCGCGTCTGGTGCTATCCCTMCTAATAAAAATGAAGCTTTATCTGATATTGAAACTGATTCAGTAATCTTATAGGCTATAATACTATGCATAATTCTTGAACCCATAATAACCTTCCTTCACATTTTTTTAGTGATTTTCTTCTTACAAAAATTAAAACTTCTTGCCCCCTCGTCAAAGTGCTGGAGAAGGTATTTATACTATATCCTATAAAGTTGAACGAGGAAGTTTGTCTGCACATAGTGAGGCCAATTGCCTCCTTACTATAGTGGGAATTAGTTAGTTCTTAAGTAAGATTAAAAGGCTACCGTGAAGTGAAAGCACCCTCAAGCATCAGTCAAAAAACAGGCGCCTTCTTACTAAAGAAAGCGTCCTGTTTGTTCTTATTCAAGTATTCTAAAACTACTTTTGATTGCTCAAACGTTTTTTATCCTGTATAGCTAACTTTTCCAATCTCAACTAATTCCTTCAGTCCCATGAACATTAAATTCCAACCATGTTCAGCTTTCTTTTTTACTTTCTAAAACTCATTCTCAAGATTAGCCATAAAACTCAATATGTTCTTTCTCGTTCTTGTAATACTCCAGTCGATCCTGCAATGTGCCCGTGTGAAATTCAAACTTATGTCCATCCAAGTCTTCAAAGTAAATGGACTTTTTATCCCGCTCATCCCGCTCCCTGCCAAGCAAAATCGAAACGTTCAATTGGTTCAGTCTGACTAGAGTTTCTTCAAATTCATCCTCGGTAATTGTGAAAGCCATATGTGTGTAGGATTCCTTTATTTCATTACGTGGAATGTCGGTTTCCTCGTTCAGCGCTAGCCATACACCTTCTAAATCAAAATACGCTGTTTTTCTGCCTTTCATCATTAGCTTGGCTCCAAATACTTCCTCATAAAATCTAATAGAACTTTCCAAATCAGAAACGGAAAACAACAAATGGTTTATTTTCATTCCTTACTATCCACTCGTTCAAGCAAACGATAAGGTTTTGTTTCGTACGATTCGTATGCGACATTTCCAGGTTTCATGGCATCATGAATACGAGTAGCAAATTGCTCTCTTGTAACCCATTCGCTGATATTCGTTTCATTCAATTCAACAAACTGTACGTCTATCGTTTCGCCCGGTTGAGGTGTAGGTGTCCCTGCTACCGCCTTCCCTGCATATACAATACAAAAGACTCCGCTAGTGACATTTTGATAAACGCCGACCATGTCCCCAATCTCCGCATGGATTCCCGTTTCTTCGAAAACTTCTCTTGCAACGGCTTTTTTTAAACTCTCACCCGGTTCGACTCGTCCCCCTGGCATTTCATATGTATCGGATCTGTGACCATTTCGAACCAACAATACTTCCCCCGCTTCATTTTGAATGAACGCAGAGACCGCCACCACATATCGCGGGGTTGAATAATCACCTGTCCATTCCATAAAATCTTCAGAGCTTGTCTCAAATAATGGTGGTAATTTTTTTCGGAAGTTTTGTGCCGTTTCATGAAGTTCAGAAACCCGAATCGCTTGATCCACACGCTCAAAATCCTCGCGATCACGGTAACCCCACATAGCCATAATTTCTGTTTTATCCCCGTTCACCCAACGCCCTATTAAACGCGCACCATGCGTCAATTGATTCGGCAATAAATAGGTGTGGAAAAAGTGATTAAACGTCTCCAGCATTTCAGGTTTAATAGTGTACATTTTTCTTCGAAATAGCATACGATACCCGCTTTCAATTAAAGATTACTCTTCTTTTTTAGGTGTGGTTTCTTCATATTCCATCTCATGCTTTGTATCGTGAAGCGATGACGCATTATTATCATCTTTCTTTCCTTCCATTGCATCATCAAATGGCATGTAATGATTCATTGGTAAGCGACGTTTAGTTCCCAGTCTCCAAAGTGTCCAAGCAATCACACCGATTAATATTGCTAAAAATATGTAGCCCATCCGGTATCACTCCTTTTAGTTGATTGTACTTTATCCGTCTCTTATGAGTTCGGGTTAAATCTATTTCATAACTTTTCTACAAACACTAGGAAATCCCCTTTAATTCTCTTGCGCAGCATTTATTCCCTTTCAATTTGGTTTGTTCCTTTTCACGAGGGGTGTATTCCCTTCCGCCCAATTTTACCCAACAAAAAAACCGCAATGCCTCAAGTTTTCACTCGAAACATTACGGTTTTCAAAAACTATTAATTTGAGCTTGCTTGAATTTCTTTATTCTCTTCAGCCGTAAACGCGCGAGATCTGGTCAGAAACCTTTTCCCTTCCACGCCTTCCAGTGAAAACATGCCGCCTCGACCATCTACCACATCAATAATTAACTGAGTATGTTTCCAGTAGTCGTATTGGCTCTTATGCATATAGAAGGGACTGTCGCCGATTGAACCGAGTAGTACATCTTGATCTCCCACTATCAAATCACCTTCCGGGTAGCACATTGGTGCAGACCCGTCACAGCAACCTCCTGATTGGTGGAACATGACAGGACCGTGCTTGCTTTTCAATAACTCGATCAGTTCAAGCGTGGCGTCCGTTGCAGTAACGCGTTCAATCATTGGTCATTCCCCTTTCGATCAAAAGAATCCTAATTTGTTTTCGTTGTAACTAACAAGTAGGTTTTTAGTTTGTTGGTAGTGATTCAACATCATTAAGTGGTTTTCGCGACCGATACCTGACATTTTGTATCCACCGAACGCAGCATGTGCTGGGTAAGCATGGTAACAGTTTGTCCAAACACGACCCGCTTGAATCGCACGACCGAAACGGTATGCTGTGTTCATATTACGTGACCAAACACCTGCTCCAAGTCCGTATAAAGTATCGTTAGCAATTTCAAGTGCCTCTTCTTGGGTTTTGAAAGTTGTTACTGAAACAACTGGACCAAAGATTTCTTCTTGGAAGATTCGCATTTTGTTATTTCCTTTGAAGACAGTTGGTTTCACATAATATCCACCAGCGAATTCGCCTTCAATATTATTGCGCTCTCCACCGATTAAGCATTCTGCGCCTTCTTGTTTCCCGATATCCAAGTAAGACAAGATTTTTTCCAATTGTTCACTTGAAGCTTGTGCACCCATCATCGTATTCGGATCAAGTGGGTTCCCTGTCTTGATTGCTTCAACACGAGCCAATACTTTTTCCATGAACTTATCATAGATAGATTCCTGGACTAGTGCACGTGAAGGGCATGTACATACTTCCCCCTGGTTCAATGCGAATAATACAAAGCCTTCTACCGCTTTATCAAGGAAAGCATCGTCTTGGTCCATAATATCTTCGAAGAAAATGTTCGGTGACTTACCGCCAAGTTCCAATGTTACCGGAATCAAGTTTTGTGAAGCGTATTGCATGATCATACGGCCTGTAGTTGTTTCACCAGTGAAAGCAACTTTGCCAATACGTGGATTCGATGCAAGTGGCTTACCAGCTTCCAAACCGAAACCATTTACAATGTTCATAACACCTGGTGGTAATAAATCGCCCACTAGTTCAGCAAATACTAGAATACTAGCTGGTGTTTGCTCAGCTGGTTTCAACACAACACAATTTCCTGCAGCAAGTGCCGGTGCAAGCTTCCAAACTGCCATTAACAATGGGAAGTTCCAAGGAATGATTTGTCCAACCACACCGATTGGCTCATGGAAATGATACGCTACTGTATCGTTATCGATTTGGCTTAAAGATCCTTCTTGCGCACGAATGGCACCAGCGAAATAACGGAAATGATCGATCGCAAGTGGTAAGTCAGCATTCAATGTTTCACGTACTGCTTTTCCGTTATCCCAAGTCTCTGCGACAGCCAGCACCTCTAAATTTTCTTCCATGCGATCCGCAATTTTATTTAAAATATTTGCACGTTCAGCTACAGACGTATTCCCCCAAGCATCTTTTGCTTCATGTGCTGCGTCTAATGCTAGTTCAATGTCTTCAGATGTTGAGCGAGCAACTTGAGTGAAACTTTTACCCGTAACTGGTGTCACGTTATCAAAATATTCACCTTTAACAGGAGCAGTCCATTGCCCGTTAATATAGTTATCATATTTCTCTTTAAAAGTAACAATTGAACCCTCAGTGTTTGGAAATGCATATACCATTCTCAAGTTCCCCCTTTAATTTGGCCAACTCATTATTTGTATGCGATTTCATAATCTAGTATTCATACAAATTAAGAAGTCTGTACCTCAAATATAGTCAGATAACACCGAATTTTACAACATATTTGTTTATGAAATATGCCCAAGACTATTAATACTATATAAATCTTCTAAAGAAATTAAAGGTGTGACAGTGTATTTCGGACGTTTAGAGAAGTTCCCTTCCATTCCTACTCTTTTTTTTCATCAACTCTTAACAAATACCGGTGATTATATAGATAGAAACCCTCAAGTATCTTCTCGAATTTTAAATTGGAGTAGACACCCTGATAGTTTGAAATCTTTATTAATAGTCTGCCTATCTCTCATGCAAATGGCGCACATATTATAAACTATCTTGCAAGAAGGGAGGTGAACTAATGAATAATTATAGAAAAAGAAGAAATTACAATAGTATTCATCATAAAAATGAAATTGATAGAAGTTTGAGACATACACATAACCATAGTGAACATGAACATGAACATGAACATCATCATCATCAAGTACATGCTGAAAGCAACTATCATCATTCCGAAAATATTGATAAAGAATATAGCCATTCCAATGAATATAAATGGGATAGGGGGCCACAGGGACCTAGAGGACCTGCGGGACCGATGGGGCCTGCTGGGCCTGCTGGACCAGCTGCAATTGGACTTTCTGGAATTGACGGAGCTACTGGACCGATGGGACCCGCTGGAACTGACGGAGCTACTGGACCAATGGGACCTGCTGGATCTGATGGAGCTACTGGACCAATAGGACCTGCTGGGCCTGCTGGAACCGACGGAGCTACTGGACCGATGGGACCTGCTGGATCTGACGGAGCTACTGGACCGATGGGACCTGCTGGGCCTGCGGGAACTGACGGAGCTACTGGACCGATGGGACCTAGAGGACCTGCGGGAACTAGAGGACCGATTGGGCGTACTGGGGCTACTGGGCCTGCTGGGCCTGCTGGCGCTACTGCAATTGGACTTTCTGGAATTGACGGAGCTACTGGACCAATGGGACCTGCTGGATCTGACGGAGCTACTGGACCGATGGGACCTGCTGGATCTGACGGGGCTACTGGACCGATGGGACCTGCTGGATCTGACGGGGCTACTGGACCGATGGGACCTGCTGGATCTGACGGGGCTACTGGACCAATGGGACCTGCTGGATCTGACGGGGCTACTGGACCTGCGGGAACTAGAGGACCTGCGGGAACTAGAGGACCTGTGGGAACTAGAGGACCTGCCGGAACTAGAGGACCGATTGGGCGTACTGGCGCTACTGGAGCTACTGGACCGATGGGACCCACTGGATCTGACGGGGCTACTGGACCGATGGGACCTGCTGGATCTGACGGAGCTACTGGACCAATGGGACCTGCTGGGCATGCTGGAATCGATGGAGCTACTGGACCAATAGGACCTGCTGGGACTGCTGGAACTGACGGAGCTACTGGACCAATAGGACCTGCTGGAACTGACGGGGCTACTGGACCAATGGGACCTGCTGGGCCTGCTGGAATCGATGGAGCTACTGGACCAATAGGACCTGCTGGGCTTGCTGGAACTGACGGAGCTACTGGACCGATTGGACCTGCTGGGCCTGCTGGAACCGATGGAGCTACTGGACCAATAGGACCTGCTGGGCCTGCTGGAACTGACGGAGCTACTGGACCAATAGGACCTGCTGGGCCTGCTGGATCTGACGGAGCTACTGGACCGATGGGACCTACTGGAACTGACGGGGCTACTGGACCAATGGGACCTGCTGGTCCTGCTGGATCTGACGGGGCTACTGGACCAATGGGACCTGCTGGGCCTGCTGGAACTGCTGGAACTGACGGAGCTACTGGACCGATTGGACCTGCTGGATCTGACGGGGCTACTGGACCGATGGGACCCACTGGGCCTAACGGCGCTACTGGAACGATGGGACCTACTGGGGCTAACGGCGCTACTGGGCCGATGGGACCTACTGGGGCTACCGGCGCTACTGGACTGATGGGACCTGCTGGATCAACAGGGCTAACTGGACCAATGGGGCCCGCTGGCGCTACTGGACCTGCTGGTGCTGATGGTGTAGATGGGGCTACTGGGGCTACCGGACCGATTGGACCTGCTGGTGCTGACGGGGCTATCGGAGCCACCGGGGCTACTGGACCGATTGGACCTGCCGGTGCTGACGGAGCCACTGGACCGATTGGACCTGCTGGATCAACAGGGCTAACTGGACCAATGGGGCCCGCTGGCGCTACTGGACCTGCTGGTGCTGATGGTGTAGATGGAGCTACTGGGCCAATTGGGGCTACTGGGGCTACCGGACCGATTGGACCTGCTGGCGCAGACGGGGCTATTGGAGCCACTGGGGCTACCGGGCCAATTGGACCTGCTGGTGCTGACGGGGCTATTGGAGCCACCGGGGCTACTGGACCGATTGGACCTGCCGGTGCTGACGGAGCCACTGGACCGATTGGACCTGCTGGATCAACAGGGCTAACTGGACCAATGGGGCCCGCTGGCGCTACTGGACCTGCTGGACCTGCTGGTGCTGATGGTGTAGATGGAGCTACTGGGCCAATTGGGGCTACTGGGGCTACCGGACCGATTGGACCTGCCGGTGCTGACGGAGCCACTGGACCGATTGGACCTGCTGGATCAACAGGGCTAACTGGACCAATGGGGCCTGCTGGCGCTACTGGACCTGCTGGACCTGCTGGTGCTGATGGTGTAGATGGAGCTACTGGGCCAATTGGGGCTACTGGGGCTACCGGACCGATTGGACCTGCCGGTGCTGACGGAGCCACTGGACCGATTGGACTTACTGGACCTGCTGGTGCTGACGGAGCCACTGGAGCTACAGGACCGATTGGACCTGCCGGTGCTGACGGAGCCACTGGAGCTACTGGACCTGCTGGACCTGCCGGTGCTGACGGAGCTACTGGAGCTATTGGACCTACTGGACCTGCCGGCGCTGACGGTGCTAATGGGGCTACTGGAGCTACTGGACCTGCTGGACCTGCCGGCGCTGACGGCGCTACTGGAGCTACTGGACCTACTGGTGCTACCGGTGCTACTGGACCTACTGGGCCTACTGGGCCTACTGGGCCTACTGGACCGGCCGGACCTACTGGGGCTACTGGGCCTGCTGGAAAAGGAGGCATACTAGACTTTGCAGATTTTTATGCTTTGATGCCTGGTGATAATGCTACAACAGTTGGTGCAGGTGAAGATGTTGATTTCCCTCAAAATGGACCTACCTTAGCTGGATCAAGGATTACTCGTATCAGCGGTGATTCATTTAATTTGTCAGCTATTGGAACTTATCAAGTTTTATTTCAAGTGAGCATAACAGAAGCCGGGCAACTAGTTTTAACTCTTGATTCGGGATCGGGATCTACTGAATTACCTTATACTGTAGTCGGTCGTGCAACCGGCACTACTCAGATAGTAGGGATGGCACTAGTGCAAACAAATGTCACTAATTCAATCATCACCGTACGAAATCCTCAAAGTGCATCCACTGCATTGACAATTACTCCTACCGCCGGAGGGTCAGAGCCTGTATCAGCTCATCTTGTTATTACACAAATTGGATAATGAGAAAAAAATTCTAGACTTTCAAAAAAAGCTTCCATCCCGGGAGCTTTTTTATTGTTTATTAACGCAAGAAGCTACACTTTTTTAATCATAAGAAAACCTGTTTCTGTTTCTGCATAGCTACTCTAGCTTCGAAACATGATTAAAAAATCAACAGTAAAAGTAGACAGAGTCAATCGTAAAAAACATGAAACTAGTAATAGATTTCACGATTCATGTTTATAATATCCAGTTCATTTTTAACTTGCTCATTTCTAAAAATACTTTTTGTTAGACATCAATAGGACAAAGTTACATAATCATTGTCTAACAAATTAAAAAAAGGTTTGCTGCGAACTCTTTCGCTACAAACCTTTTTTCCTTATTCTTCTATTTCATTAACTTCTACTAGCATTCCGACCACTAAAGTAATTACAACAAAGAAACATATCAGCATTAAGACCATTTCATTCAACTCCTACCATGTTTTGAATCCTTCTGAACCAGGAGGTGCATGGTGAATCATGCCAGTTAGCGGTATAGCATAGGCGATAATGATTAATGCGAATGCGATGCCAATCCAAATCCACCAGTTTTCCAAAAATTTCGGTGTGTTTTCTTTGTCACTTTCCGCCATTGGAAACTCGACAAAGTCTTCTTCACGTACGGCTTTTGGTGATAAAAACATCGACATCACGACGATATAAATCAGGATCATGGCAGATAGGAATAAAATGCTGCCTCCAATTGCCATCGTTACATGATTCGTAATTATCCCATCAAACCATTCCATTGCGGAAGGATGATTATTGTAATTGGAATATGCAGTGCGTCTCGGTGCTCCCAAAAGACCTAAAATATGTTGCGAAGTGGACATTAAGAGCATACCGATAGTCCATGTAATAATTTGAATGAATCCTAGCTTTTGCATAGACTTTGAGAATTTACGTCCTGTTAAGTATGGAATTAACCAAAATGTCAGCCCCATAAAAGTCATCGCTACAGGTGTCCCAACAGTAATGTGGAAATGTCCGACGATCCATAATGTGTTGTGGACGACTTCGTTTAACTGGAAACTTGCGTTGATGATTCCTCCCGCTCCACCAGGAATAAAGAAAGCCATTGCTATAAAAATTGATGTAAAGCGAACGTCTTTCCAAGGAAGTTTCGTGAACCAGCCGAATAATCCTTTCCCTCCTTTTTTACGTCCTGAAATCTCGAATGTCGCAAACATAGAAAACGCCGTCATTAAAGATGGAATAATAACCATGAATGTCAACACGACTTGAAGGAACTTCCAGAAGTTCGAAATCCCTGGTTCCGTTAATTGGTGATGGAACCCTACTGGAATAGAGAAAAGAATGAATAACACAAATGACAAACGAGCCAATGAATCACTGAAAACTTTCGTTCCAATTAGTTTCGGAACTATTACATACCACGCCATATAAGCTGGCAACAACCAGAAATACACAAGCGGATGACCGAAATACCAGAACAAAGAGCGACTTAGTTCCACGTTAATCGTATCCACCCAGCCAAACGCCCAAGGGATGTATTGGAATAGAACTGTGGCTACCACACCTAGACAAGCGATGATCCACAGGATGATTGTCGTAATGGTCATGAAAGCAAATAGTGGACTTAATTGTCCTTTATGTTTTTTTCTCCAGACGAGATAATGTCCTACCAATGCAAAACTATTAATCCATGTACCTACTACAAACAATGCCAATCCTACATAATACCAACCACTTGCTTTCAACGGAGCATAGAACGTATATAGAACTGAAGCTTCCCCAGAAATAATCATAGCTGTTGCTAAAATAGTGCCGATTGTTGTGACTGCAAAACCAATCCAGGAAACGCGTCGAACTTTCGGACCGAAGCTTCCAAGGCTTTTACTCATACCAGTAATAAAGAAACCGAAAATGAAATAAGTAGTATATATAAGTGCAAGCAATACGCCATGTGCCGTTAATATTTGATAATAATCCAACCAACTAGGTAATTGGAGAGCATCGTTTCGTATGAAAACTTGTAATAATCCGCATAATGTTCCAATTAGAAATGCGATGTATGCAACTCCGATATTCCATAAAGCCAACTTACGATCTTGTGCAGCAATCATCTTAATACACCTCTATTTCTGTGGACATCATGTGGTGACCAGCACCGCAGTATTCATTACAAAGAATTAAATATTTACCTGGTTTATCGAATGTATAAGATTTTGTAGTAATCCGACCTGGAACCACCATCATATTTACTTTCGTATTATCAATCGTAAAACTATGAACGACGTCTGTACTAGTTAATTTAAAAATGATTTCTTTTCCTGCAGGTACTTTAAGTTCAGGTGCATTGTATCCGAACGCCAATGCCACAATTGCTACCTGGTACGTATCGTCATCTATCTGAGTAACGCCAGGGTGATCAAATGGCGCAGTTTCATTTACTTTTTTAGGATCAATTGTATCCATTCCTCCCGATGGTGTGTGGCCGTGAGAGAATGCGCTTACTCCGACTATACTTAAAAACACGATTAATGAGACTAGGCCAAATACAAGCCAAATCTTTTCATATTTATGAAAATGCATTTAAATCTACTCCTTTTCATCTTGCTACATACATGAAATAAACGACAAACCACATGACGATAATAATGATGCCAACTGAAAAAACACTGATCAGCGTTCCTTTTAAATTCAACTCTGGCGATTGATTTTTTTTACTCAATCTCATTCACCTCTTCACGTTTTTATAACTTATATTCAGCGTAGGCCATTCATGGTTTAGGGACTGTGATATAAGTCACACTCGAAGGTTTATTTACAGTGAGTGTCGATAATTTGTCAAAATTGGAATAGGGCTGTGGAGTAAATCGAGGGTGATTGAATTTAATCGGAATGGAACTCAGTTTAATCGGCATCACTGGTAATTTCATCGGCATGAACTGGATTTTAATCGGCATCAAACCTGTTTTAATCGGTTTCACCTAATTTTCCCCACAAAAAAAAGCAATTTACCTTTGAGGTAAATCACTTCTTTAATCAATTTTACAAAAAGCAATTGGGCAGTTTTCGCAATTGATTTCGTCTTTTAAATAATCAAGGTCGTGTATCAGCATCTTTCCATCCACCGTGGAAAGTATGTTTTGTTTTTTTAAGTCACTCAGCAGCCTATTCACTACTTCACGTGTCATGCCGCAAAAATTAGCAAGTTCTTGATTGGTAAGCGTCATGTCGATCATGATGCCCTTTTTGTTAGGTACTCCATAGCTATTCGTCATGCGAATCAACGTTGAGTAAAGCGCTCCTTTTTTACCATGCAACAGGAGGTCACGGAATTTGGTCTGTGTTTTTTGGTGATTGATACCCATCCACTTCATAAAGGAAACGGCAAGCTTGGCATTATGGGTCAGCTCTTCTTCCAGATCGTCGACACTTATCTTGATGCATTCCACATCTTCCATGACCTTGGCATCCAACATATATTTGGCTGATTCGGCAAAGAGCGTGAATTCCCCAACGAACTGATTGCGTCCACAAATCCTTAACGTCAATTCTCGACCTTCAGGTGTAACTTTCCCAATTTGAACTTTTCCGGTTCGGATGAAGTATATCCCTTTGATGGGGTCGCCCTCTTGGAACAAATAAGAGTCTTTATTATACGTTTTCACAATGTGTCGTATGGAGAGCAACTCTTTCAGTTCAACGGACGTATCAACCATCCCTTTTTTCAATCAAAACACTCCTTTCTTCGTTTTCTCTTGGGTAAAGAGTACCATAGAACCTTTTCTATTGGATAGTACCATCTGCACGATTGAGATTCCCCTTCCATCTCATATAGGAGTTCATTATGGGGTATAATTAACATACTAAATGAAGCAGGTGATGATATGCGCATAAATAAATTTTTAAGTGAAGCTGGTATTGTCTCAAGACGCGGTGCTGATAAATGGATAGAAGACGGACGCATTACGATCAATGGGAAAAAAGCTGAACTTGGAAGCAAAGTAGAGCCTGGAGACGATGTGCGTGCCGATGGCAAACCGGTAAAACATGAAGAGCCGTATGTCTACATCGCTCTTAATAAACCCGTAGGCATTACCAGTACAACAGAACGACATATTAAAGGAAATATCGTTGATTTCGTCAATCATCCTTTACGTATTTTTCATATCGGCCGACTCGATAAAGATTCGCATGGATTGATTTTATTGACAAACGATGGAGATATTGTAAACGAAATATTGCGGGCTGAAAATGAGCATGAAAAAGAATACATCGTTAAAGTGGACAAACCCGTTACACAGGATTTTGTTAAACAAATGTCTGAAGGCGTAGAGATTTTAGACACCAAAACATTACCTTGTAAAGTAGAAAAACTCTCTTCTCAAATGTTTAAAATTACGCTAACACAAGGATTGAACCGTCAAATCCGCCGCATGTGTACATCACTGGGTTACGAAGTCAAAGGTTTGCAACGTATTCGAATCATGAATATTCATGTGGACGGTCTTACTGTCGGTGAATGGCGTGATTTAACGAAAGTGGAGTTGGAAGAACTATTCAGTACGCTTAACTATTCACCAAAAAGGTAATAGAGTAGTAGGAGGCGATGCAATGCTATCGATAACTCATACACTTAATATAAACGGTGCACTAATACGCGGAGACTTTTGGGACTGACGAGGTCAGTCAGGCACCTTCTGGCTAATTTTACCCAAAATAATGAAAAAAAGCGGTCCTATTCTTTAGGATCGCTTTTCTTCATCATCATGACATCTTCAGTTTACTCCTTAAAACCTAATTTCTTTAGTCGTGAATTACTTGATAGTCGTGCGAAAGAATTAAAAAGATATACCTGGTAAAACCCAAGGATACCCTACACAAAGTTCACCATTATAGGCAAAACATCGTGTTTGCGAATTGTTGTTGTTTCATGAATTGATTCGGGGACAATGTCGGCTTCCATGCAAAAGGAAGTAGTTTCGTACAAGCATTCCAAAATTCAATTTGCCGATGTAAATCTTGAGGCCCTTCATAAAAACGATATGTGATTGTCACGTGTAATTGCCATCCACTATTTTTTTATATGCCATTCTGTTAATGACCTCTTCTTGTTGAGGATATAATTCTAGTAATTCTTTTTGCGTAAAGAGCTCGAAATCATCGAAATCAAAACCAGGCGACACCATACAACCGACCAAAGAAAATGTGGATTCAAGATCAACTGAGGAACCGAATATTGCTCCTTTAGGTACGAGTACCTGTGGCTTTTCCCCGTTATTAAAGTCCAACCCTAATTTCTGAGCTGTATATTCACCATTCGGGTGTATCACGTGCACAGTGAGTGGACTTCCGTCATGGAAAAACCATAATTCGTCCGATTGAAGTCGGTGTAAGTGGGATACTTCGCCACTCTTTAAGCAAAAGTAAATTGTCGTGTAGAGATTTCTTGTTTTGCTATCCGACGTTTCCATTTTTTCTTCCGAGTAGAAACTCCGTGTATAGTGTCCCCCTTCTGGGTGCGCTTCCATGTTTAAATGTTCTATGTAATAGGATGCATTTCGTTTTGTCATCATTTCTCTCCCTCCCCCTAATACATTCATCATCCGCTATAAAAGAAATGGATTCAATGCCTTTCGACAAAATGTGCCACGTGGAACATTTTTTAAAGTGTTTTTATCGACATTTTAGTCAGGAAATCTTCTGGATGATGAGTGTATCGATTTGTGATAGACAACATTCAATCATTAAAGTTGATAATTTTTTTCCGTTATTAAATTTCTCTGGATTTTCCCATGCATCCCGAAAGACTCCGCGTACAATTTGCTCACTGATAGCTTCATCAGCAACAACTCTGTACGATATTTTCCATAACAACCGAGAGTAGCGATTATATAGTTCAATCAAAGACTGTTGTTCCTGGTTAGAAAATCCGATGATCAAACACTCTTCAGTAGTCATCTAGTCACACCCCTTTAAATCCTCAATACCCCACACGCGTTTTGTACAACATTTCAATGTGCTGAATTTAGAGTAATTTACTTCAAAATAAAAAGCACATGAAGTGATAGACACTACATGTGCTTAAATGATTAGGCGTAATAGAATGTTTTTCTCTGCTTAATTGTAAACAATCCTGAAACTACCATTACAACTGCGGAAAGATAAAATGCGTGATTTATTCCAAACCATTCGGCTATCAAACCGAAAATAAAAGTCGCGATTCCAAATGCACCAGTCACCAAAACAGATTGAACTGAAAATACATGACCAAGTTGATCTGTATCTGTATGCGTTTGCAATGCAGTCAATTGGGCAATCAGCTGTAATTGACCAAAGACGCCAAGGAACAGTGAAATGACCAGCGCCATCCAAGCATAAAATGGAAACAGAAACCACACTGTTAATAGGCTTGCAAGGAAACAACCCGCTCCTATCATCAGATGTGCAGGAATCTTCATTAATTTGGCAAACAAATACCCACCAATCAAAAAGCCACCTGAATAAAATGCATTTATATACCCCCACCAGGCAGTGCTTTTCTCAATTACTTCGTCAACATAAACATACAGAATGGCGGAAATCCAGACCGCTCCTGCAAATGCTGTCAATGTATCTAGCAGCAGTATATTACGAATAGGCTTTGTGGAAAAGCAATACTTCCATCCTCCAGAAAGTTGTTGAAATACAGATTGTACATCCTTCTTGATATGGGGTATCGCTTTAATTCCGTATGTGAGCATCCATGCGAATATATATAACCCGATGGAAACAAGTAAAAGAGTTCCCCCACTATAAAGAGCGACAAAAAATGCGCCAATCGGCCAACTTACCAGATTGATTGTGTTATCGGAAATGGCTACTAAACTATTAGCCTTAGGCAATTCCTATTTCCCTACCAATTCAGGCAGCATGGCTTGTCGGATCGGCGTTGCCCACCCATCCAGGAAGGCGATGACACTGACCAAAATAAGAATCCATAGGATACTTTCTTCTTTGCATAAAAAAACGCCACTTAAGACAATGATTTTCCCGACCATCGAAAAAAGTAATATTTGACGTAAAGGAAACCGATGCAAAAGAAGTGGTGTCAGAAAACTCCCAACCAGCCGTGAAAAAGTAATGGTTAATGGAATAAGTGTCAGTGTTAATACAGAACCACTCGAGACATAAACCAGTTGTATCAGTCCCACAATATAAAGGACATCCCCACAATTGGACATCATCTGACTTACCCATAGAAAATAAAAAGAACGACGGTCGTTCACATGAATCTCTCCTTCACTCTATTCAGTTTATTAGATTGAAAGAAGGAGTCTTACACTCGTCGCACCCTTTCCCGATTCATACTATTTCCAATAATTTTACAGAAATAAAAATCTCTCTGCAAGAAATGTTTTGAACGCCGTTTCCAAAAGGAACAAAATTGCATCTATTAAAAGAGATAGAATGGAGGTGAATTCATTATGAATCGCAATATGCCAGGATCAAACTATGGACCAGGATCAAACTATGGGCCACGAGGTGTTCAAGGTGTTCAACAAGGCGCACAACCAGGTTATCAACCAGGTGTTCAACCAATTGTATGTCCGCCTTTATGCCGCTATACGGACTCTTACGTAAAACGTGAAGTTCCTTATATTCAACCATTAATTAATATCAACAGACAGCACATCGTTGACGTTCCTAGAACTTACTACCGGGAGATTAATCAGAACGTTGTTGTTTCTCCAAGCCAATCGCCTTACGGAGGAAACCCTAATGGTGGAATGAACCCATACGGTGGAAACCCTTATGGTGGAATGAACCCATACGGTGGACGCCGATGTGGTTGCGGTGGAAACCCATGTGGTTGTCGCCGATAATTCAAAAGTTTTATTCGTTCTGATGTAAAGTCCAATAGTGGGGTCGACAGTCAGACGAATTACTGTACAGAATACTCCTCTTTTTTTCCCCACACAAAAACCCCGATGGTCAGTTTATGCTGACCATCGGGGTTTTCCCTTTTAATCGACTAGTTGAATAAATTGTTTCGTACGTTCATGACTTGGATTTTCAAAGAAAGTAACTGGATCCGCAGACTCAATAATTCGGCCTTCATCCAGCATGATGACACGGTCTGCAACTTCACGTGCAAACTTCATTTCATGTGTCACCACAACCATCGTCATGCCTTCTTGTGCGAGTTGCTGCATAACACTCAGTACTTCTCCAACAAGCTCCGGATCAAGCGCAGATGTTGGTTCATCAAACAGAAGAACTTTCGGTTCCATTGCAAGTGAACGTGCTATTGCGACACGTTGCTTTTGTCCACCGGATAATTTGCTCGGATAGACATCTGCCTTGTCAGCCAAGCCTACTTTTTCAAGTAAGCCCTTTGCCAAGGTAACCGCGTTTTCTTTTTTCATCTTCTTCACGATCATTGGTGCTTCAATGATATTTTCAAGCACCGTCATATGCGGGAAGAGGTTGAAATGTTGGAATACCATGCCTACTTCTGCACGGATATTTGATAATTTATGTTTCTTGGGATCCACCACTTGTCCATCCACCTCGATGGTCCCTTTATTAATTCGTTCCAAAAAATTGAAGCAACGTAAAAGCGTACTTTTACCGGATCCACTGACCCCGACCAGGACGACCACTTCCGAAGGAGCGACTTCCAGATCAATGCCTTTCAACACTTCCAAATCGCCGAACGATTTATGGATATTTGTTCCGTTTAACATTTAATCCCCTCCTTCTTATTTGTCGACATTCAGTTTATTTTCATACAGTTTTAGTAAATAAGTGAAGATCATAACCAACCTAGGTAGTATACCCCAACCACTAAAAAGGTTTCCAGAGATTGATAGGACTGCGCCGCTTCTCGGTTAGCCATGGCGAACAGTTCTGGCACACTGACAATATAGACCAATGAAGAGTCTTTCAAGGTGATGATGAACTGATTTCCAAGAGGTGGAATGGAGCGTTTCAAAAAAGCTCACCCGCCGTAATTGGCAAGTGAGCTTTAATGCTAAGGTTATTTTAGAATTTTGATTTTGACTGTTTTACGTCCCCATTTTAATGCACTTGTCTGGTTAGGCATAAACAAATCAATCTTATTTCCTTTTATTGCACTTCCTGTATCACCTGCGACAGCGTATCCGTAGCCTTCTACGTATACTTTTGTTCCAAGTTTGATGACGTGTGGATCAACAGAAATTACTTTTAAGTTTGGATTCTTTTTCAAATTAATTCCCGTCGCTGTTATGCCAGAACATCCTCGACAATTTGCTGTGTAAGCAGTTGTCGATACCATAAATTCTTTTACCACATTGGCATTCGATCGAGATGGTGTAGATTTTTTAGCAGCAGTTTTAGTGCCGGTTAATTTAAGTTTTTGATTCGGCTTAATCATGTCGGACTTTAAACCATTTAAGGATTTGATGGTAGAAACTTTAACATTATAATGTTTGGAAATTTTATATAATGTGTC
The DNA here is from genome assembly GCF_056401835.1 of Paenisporosarcina sp. P4_D4. Lineage (NCBI taxonomy): Bacteria > Bacillati > Bacillota > Bacilli > Caryophanales > Caryophanaceae > Paenisporosarcina > Paenisporosarcina sp. P4_D4. Next base: position 40,991 of record NZ_JBFUIO010000012.1, read on the forward strand.
ACCTTTTTTAACCGTGTGCGAAGAAGCAGCTGCTTCTGAATCATTGGCAAATGCGAAGAGGAACATTAATACAAAACTTAACACGAAACTAAATTTTTTCAAGTTGTTTCTCCTTTATTTCTCGTTTGTAGAAATAAAAATAACATTTAAACATTACAGATTCATGACAAAACATAGGATGTTTCTTTACAATTTGAGGGTGTTTATATTACTAATGCGAAACAAAAGAATTTTCAAAATAAAAAATAAGTAGGTATATTTGTCTATTCTCATCGAAAAATGACGTAAAAAAAAACTCCCGTCATAAGTCTTCAGGAGTGATAAAATCTTCTTTTTTACTTCCCAATATTCCTTCATGAATTAATTCCACATTGACCGCCATCGCAGTCTCGGCACCACTTGCAGCGGCTATGATCAGTTGTGCAGGATAGACATTTGAAGCTTCTCCTGCCACAAATAAACCATGCACTTTAGTTTTTCCTACCTCGTCCGAATAATGGCCTCCTGTATTGTTTAATTTAACACCTAGACGAGTTCCTAATTCACATGCTTGTACAAGCTCCGGTGTCACAAATCCACCCATTCGTGCTATGACTCGTCCATTTTCAAGCTCGATTTTTTGGAGCTTTCCTTCTATTCCAATAAGAAGTCGTATAGGACTTGTTTCTACTTGGAGCTCAGTCTTTTTAATTTCATTCAATTGACTCTTCGTCATCTCTTGACCATTCGTAAATATCACAAGATCTTGAGACCAATTGCGTAATATTTCAGCTGTGTGAAGGGTGTAGTCAATTATGCCAAATAATGCGAGTGGTTGATCTCGCAATTCCCAACCATCACAATATGGGCAGTTAAAGATACTTTTACCATAAAAGTTCCGGAGGTTTGGGATGTTCGGAAACTTCTCTTTTACACCAGTAGCCAGAATGACTTTTCGTGTTTTCCACTGTTTCTTCATTTCAGTTTTAACTAAAAACCCATCCTTCTCTTTCGCAATTTCTACAACTTTGTCTCTCAATGTCTGGATTGTCGGGTAGCGACTGAACTCCTGATGGGCAAGTGCTCTGAATTCTGCCGGTTTTACGCCGTCTCTTGTTATAAAGCCATGCGAGGCGTCCGTTACTTTATTGCGTGCCTCATCACTGTCAACCAACACTACATTTCTTCTAGCCCTTCCTAACACCAAAGTGGCATTTAAACCTGCTGGACCTCCCCCAACTACTGTGCAATCTATCATTCTATTTCTTTCCTCCTAACAAATCTTGTTTAAAGGTCCATTTATTTGTAAACTTCCATTAATAACATTAATCTTTCCTTCTTTTGGTTTAATCAAACCGAAAGATTACTTTTTATCTAAACGGGTACTTATCCTATTAACAGCAAACTAAGGGAGGGGTATGTGTGATTAATTCTACTTATCAATTATTTACGTTTGAAGATGATGGCACGATTCCAAATAATCCACAATTACCGGTTATTTTATATCCCGGTGTATTCAAGCATCATCCAAATGAAATCGAACCTACATTTAGATTGAATAATTGGAGAAACAGCTGGATTGATGGTGTCTTTGACTATCATCATTATCATAGCAATGCTCATGAAGTATTAGGGGTTCGCGCTGGTTCGGCAACATTAAGAATAGGAGGCAAATATGGGAAAACGGTTGAAGTCAGAACCGGTGATGTCCTCGTTTTGCCCGCGGGTACAGGACATAAAAAGTTAAAGGGTAGTAAAGATTTTGAAGTTGTCGGTGCTTACGCAGATGGCAATGGATACAACCTTAAAACCGGTGAACACAATGAAAGACCTCGAGTCTTAGATGAAATTAAGCAAGTTAAAGCCCCTTCCATGGATCCCGTGTACGGGGGTCGTGGGCCAGTACTTGATCGATGGATACAAGAATAGCTAAGAACTTGGAGCAACCTAAAAAAGCATTCATCACGCGAAATTCATGTGATGAATGCTTTTATTCGTAGTAGTTATCTATATTACTTTTTAAAACGATAAGGAACGGTCGTAACAACTACATCTCTTCGGTAAAGCAGGATGGATCTGATTAATAAACTTGACTGATTGTGAAGGGTATTATGCCACCCTTTTTTCGGAATAAATTGTGGAATCAATACGGTTACACGATGGTTCGATTCATTTGCTTTATATTCCACCGTACTAATAAATTTCGCCAATGGTTGAGTTATGCTTCTATATTGTGAATGCAAAGTCACTAGCCGAACATCAGGCTGGAATTTTTTCCACTTCTCTTGGAAAATGTGTTCATCTTTTCTCTCAAAAGATACATATACGGCAATGATTTGTGTTGGATTAAGTGATTTGGCATAGTTTAATGAGTTTTCAACTACATGCGTGATTCCTGCAACCGGCACAATAATGACATTTCCTTCTATTGGCATTGCAGGTTCACAAGTAGAAATACTTAACTGTTCACCAACAGATAGATAATGTTGTTTTATCTTATGGAAGACAAAAACGAGCAGAGGCAAAAAGATTAGAACCGCCCAAACCTGTCCGAATTTGGTGATGAAGAAAATCATCATGACCGCAAAGCTGATAAATGCTCCGACAAAGTTAGTGATTAGTTTGACCATCCAACCCTTTGGCTTTTCCCTCATCCATTTAACGAGCATCCCTGTCTGGGATAACGTAAATGGTATAAATACTCCGACTGCATAAAGCGGGATAAGTTGTTCCGTTTGTCCTTGGAAAACAATGATGAGAAGGATTGAAGTGATTCCAAGTGTGATAATCCCATTGGAATAGCCCAATCGATCGCCTCTCATTTTGAACATACTTGGAATGTATTTATCATTCGACAGGCTGAATGCCAAAAGCGGAAAAGCTGAATATCCTGTATTAGCTGCCAGTACAAGAATCAAGGCCGTCGTTCCCTGAACGAAATAATACATATAGTTTCGCCCAAAAATCTCGGAAGCCATTTGTGAAATCACAGTTTCCTCCACCTTGGGTGAAATTCCATAGAAATAAGCCAGAAAGACGATTCCGGTGAATAACAAAGCGAGCAATGAACCCATCATCACTAGGGTTTTTGCTGCGTTTTTTGCAGCAGGGTTTTTAAAGTTTGGAATTGAGTTCGAAATGGCTTCAACCCCGGTTAATGCAGAACTTCCGGATGCGAATGCTCTGAGCAATAGGAATAAAGTGAGACCCGCAACAGGTGTACCGAGCGGTGTATGCAAATCAGGTGACACATTCCCTGTGATAATGTTGAAAAGACCTACTCCAATCAGAACAAACAAAGCAATAACAAACAAATAGACTGGATACGCGAGAATGGACGCCGATTCGGTAATACCTCTTAAATTCAAGATGGTAACAAATATAACGAGTACACTGGCAATGGCCACATTATGATCGTGAAGGCTTGGGATTGCGGAAGTAATGGCATCGGTGCCTGCCGAAACACTAACTGCTACCGTCAGGATATAATCCACCAACAGCGAGCCGCCCGCAATTAACCCTGCATTTTCACCAAGATTCTCTTTCGCCACAACATATGCGCCACCACCACGTGGATAAGCAAAAATAATCTGTCTATATGATAAAATAAGTGCCATTAACAGAACAAGGACACCTACTGCAATTGGAATCGAATACCAAAACGCGATTGCCCCTACCGAAGCCAATACAATCAAAATCTGTTCCGGTCCATATGCTACAGAAGATAATGCGTCTGAAGAAAGGATGGCTAAAGCTTTTGTTTTGTTAAGCTTTTGTTCACCTAACTCCGATGATTTTAATGGACGACCGATTAAAAATCTTTTTACTGCCGACAACATGTTTTCCACTTCTTTCTTTGATGAGCCGCCGTTTGGACAGCCTTAGATGCACTGCAAATTCCTGTAAAAGAACAACAAAAAAGCCCGCTAGGCATAGGGAAAGGGCCTAGTGGGCTTAATAACATTCTCACTAGTTCGTATTTCTCTCTCATAACGCTTACGGAGTTAGCTGTCGGGTTTGGGCTAAAAGAGTAGCCCTACCTACAATAGTAGGATTCACCCCAAGCGGCAAAGAGAAGCCACAATAATGGGTTCCCCGTTCCAAATGGATTAAGCGATTTAGAAATATGAAACTGAAGATTATAGTACTCCCATATAAACAACTTGTAAATATAAATTTTATAGCTTTATAAAATGTCTTAATTTTGTTAGTTTATGCGTTTAAAAAATATACTCATGCAACAATCGTCCATTATTACTTTAAATAACAAAATTTTATTGGCCTATACGGAATATAGGACAAGCACAAGCGTATGACAAACAACGTTATGCATTATGTTTTAAAAGACCCAATAAAAAAAGGACCAGATACTTTGATCTGGTCCATCTTTTTAATCTTATTAATGAGTTCCCGCGTGTTGGATAGACGATGGTGCATACGAATTCACAATGGCCATCGTGTCTTGTTGTGCAAGTTGTGGCACTTGGTAATAATGGTGTTTGTTTTGATAAATGGAAGCTTCATATGCCATTTCAATACAGTTCGGCACCGAGTCTGCAAGTACTCGACGAACTACGGGGTTAGTGGTTTCTAAGGCAGACATTGCTTTTAGAGAGGCACCTGATTTGTGCACACCCAGCATGAAGCCTGAGATAATTTCATCTGTTAACTCTGCACCAGATTGAATCGGTTTCTTCGGTTGCGAAGGTTTTAAACCAAAAATGAAATCATTATCTTGTTTCATCATGTATTTTTGAGTTGTTTTAGACGGGTCCATACCTGTTTTAAAACATTCTGCTGTAATGTTGTATTCCTCTTGCATGAAGCTGAATTGTCTATCCAACATCGTTAATAATTCCTGATCTTGAATATGAGGGCGTAATAAAGTGAATTGGTTTAATCCCGCAACAGAAGCAGATAATACTTCATGAACATCAAACAGTTCGTGACCACCATGATTCATTTGTGGTGGCACTGGACCTGTATGCATATTTTCGTGCATTTGACCTTGTGGATTTTGAGTCATTTATCAATTTCCTCCTTGTTTCATTTAATGTGCATCAGAATTAGTGTGCATCGAAAAGGAGTTTTTATTCAAAATGAGTGGACTATGACACATAAAAACTGAATTTTTTCGAATACTGTAATAAAAAACGTGCAGAAGGATTAATTAATCCACTGCACGTTTTCGATCTATATTTTTTTATTCTTCTTCGGTTAGTTTTCTTTTACGGAACTTCCCTAAGAATTCATAAACTACAGGTACAATAATTAAAGTCAATAAAGTTGAACTGGTAAGACCGCCAATAACCGTTACACCCAATCCTTTGGAAATCAACCCGCTACCTTCAGCTCCAATCGCCAATGGAATCAATGCGCCGATAGTTGCAATTGCCGTCATCAGAATTGGTCGTAATCTCGTTACGCCGGCTTCCAAGATAGCATCGCGTGTACTTAAGCCTTCTTTTTCTTTATGAATAACCCGATCAATCAATACAATTGCATTCGTTACAACGATACCAATGAGCATAAGAGCTCCAAGCATCGTGGAAATACTGATTGTTTCGCCTGCGATTAGCAAGGCAATTAAAGCTCCACTGATTGTGAATGGTAACGAGAACAAGATAGCAAACGGTGCAACCGCTCCTCCAAATGTGATAACCAGAATAAGGTACACGATGGCAATTGCCGCTAACATAGCCAAACCAAGCTGTGTAAACGACTCTTGCATATCAGCTGTTACTCCTGCTGTTTCAATACTCACATTCGCTGGAAGTTCTAGTTGATCGACTTTCTCTTGAACCTCTTTTGATTCTTTTGAGACATCATCGGTCGTTATTTTACCCTTCACACTTGCATAAATCTGTCCATCTCTTCTTGTAACAGTATCAGATGTTTTACCATCATTCACTGTCACAACATCTTTAACAGGTACTTGCATGCCAAGTGGAGAAGGAATTGTTCTATTTAATAACTCTTCCAATGACTCCGGTTTTTCTTTTGTAGAATCAATGAACACTTCAAACTTCTCGCCATCTTGTTCAATCGTTGCCAGCACTTCACGCTGTACATTTGGATTGAGCGCCATCCCTACTTGAGCGGTCGTTAATCCGAATTGAGCAAGTTTCGCTTGGTCTGCCACTAAAGTATGTTCTTCATAAGACTCTGCAAGCGTTGACCCTACGTTATTTATATTTTTACTTTCATTTAAAATTTCTTCTATGTCACGAATAACAGGTTCAATCATTTTCAAATCTTTACCGTATACATAGTAGCTAATTTCATTACTACTGCCACTTGTTGCAAAGTCTTGAGATTTCCATTCCCCTGCAAAGTTAAAATTTTGAACTTCTTTCATTGCTTCTTCTTTTTCTAACGAAAACTCTGGTGTGTCATTATCATAAATAACATACATTAATGCCCCATTATTTTGTCCAGGCATCATTGGATTTTCCCCACCGATTGAAACTTGAACACTTTCTACATCTTTACGATCAATGAAGAACGACTCGATTTCTGTAACTGTTTCATCTACATCTTCTCTCGTTTCACCTGGTTTAGGTGTATACGTAATATACATCATTTTTTCATCTTCTTCAGGCATGAAACTTGTTCCGACTAATGGAACTAAAGCTAAGCTGCCGACGAAAAGTACAATTGCCAGTACTGTGGTAATCAGTTTATGATTTAGTGTCCAATTAAGAATTGAACGGTAAACACCAGCTATTTTTCCTGGTTTCTCAGGATCATGTATATGTTTGTCGCCTAATCCTTTTTTAAATAGCGAATGGGATAACATCGGTACGAGCGTAATGGCAACTAATAGTGAAGCCAGTAGCGCAAATACAATTGTTAATGCGAATGGTAAGAATAATTCGCCCACCATTCCTCCTACCAAACCAATTGGTAAAAATACGGCAATTGTTACAAGTGTTGACGATAGGATTGGCACAAACATTTCTTTTGTTGCTTCTCGAATTAAAGTCTTCCCTTTTAACTGCTCTGTCGGGGATGCCATTCTTCGATAAATGTTTTCGACGACAACGATTGAATCATCAATTACTCGCCCAATAGCGACGGTTAGAGCTCCTAAAGTCATCATGTTTAATGTGATATCCATTTGTTTAATCAGTAATACTGCGATTAACAATGATAATGGAATGGATAAAATTGCGATTAGGGTTGAACGGATATTTCTTAGGAATAGTAAAATGATCAATACAGCAAAACCAGCACCAAATAATGCCTTGCTCAGCATCGTTTCTACTGATTTCTCGATTGGTTCCCCTTGGTCAAATGTAAAAATGATTTCGGAGTCAGCATTTTCCTTTTCAAACGCCTTTACTTCTTCTTTCATTAAATTGACAACATCAACCGTATTTGCCCCTTGAGACTTTACAACTTGAACAGCAATCGAATCTTGACCATTGGTACGAGAAATTGATTCCGCTTTTCCAACGAGTTCAATCTCCGCCACTTCGCTTAATGCCACCATTGAAGGTTTAGAAGAGGCTGTATCTGGACTGGTTGGGACAACCGGAATTTGAATTTTTTTCAGGTCATCAATCGTTGTAATATCTCCGTCAACAACGACAGATTGTTCTTTCCCTTCAAATGGGAATAACCCTAACGGGAATGTAATGTCAGAGCCTTTTACGATCCCTTTTACCATCTCTTCAGTCAGTCCATATTGAGCTAACTTATCTTGATTGAATCTAAAGCTGACTTCATTTAGGTGCTGACCAGTGACAGCGACGGAAGACACACCTTCAATTCCTTCGAGTGTAGGCACGAGATTCGTTTCTACATTCTCCGTAAGTTCAGCAAGTGTATCTTGTTCACTTGAAACACTAATCGCAGCGATAGGAAATGCATTGATGCTTATACGCGCGACTTTAGGCTCTTGTGCACCTGTTGGAAGTGGAATATTTTTAAGAGCCGCAGCTACTTCTGCTTCTGCTTCTTTCATATCTGTTCCAAATTCAAACTCAATTTGGAGTGAGGATGCATTCTGATAAGAAGAAGACATGACCATCTTAACGCCTTCTAAATTTCGCACTGCTTTTTCATACGGTTCTGACAGTTCATTGACTACCTGGTCAGGAGTCGCACCTGGATAAATAGTCGTTGCCGTAACTACAGGAACCGTGATATCCGGGATTGTTTCAAGTTTCATTTGTAACCCTGCTGTTAAGCCGGCTACTATTATAACAATGGTCATTAACCATACTGCAAATTTGTTCTTCAACACAAAATTAATGATGTGGTTCATTGTGTCAGTTCACTTCCACCCTGCTTTATTTGACCAACCGGTCATAATCAATCATAATACTACTGACTGGTCATTCAAAGGTCAACTATTAACCTATAATTTTACATCGTTTTTTCGGAAAAGGAGCTTAGATATGACAAATAAGAAACAATTAATCATTGAAAAGGCTCATCACTTATTCGCCTCAAAAGGATTTGAATCAACATCCATTCAAGAAATTACCGATGCTTGTGGTATCTCCAAAGGTTCTTTTTACTTATCTTTTAAATCCAAAGATGAATTGCTTGTTTCGATTTTTGAATATTTTTTCAGTAAAATATCGAAAAGATTTACAGAGCTTGACACCATACAACGAGTTTCTCCCAAAGAAAAATTCCATCAGTTATTAGTCATACAATTTGAAGAAATTGAACGCCATGCAGACTTTATCTTGATGCAAATTCGAGAACAGACAAATCCTTTGAACAAAGATATGAAAGAGCTGTTAGCTTCCATGCAGGAACAACATCATACGATTTTGCACAAAATTTTTGTGGAGGCTTATGGTAAAGATGTTCAACCGTATGTTGCAGATCTAATCGTCATGGTAAAAGGGCTCATTCATGGCTATATCGAAATCATCCTGACTCATCGTCAACAATTGGATACCAATGAATTATCTGTTTTTATCCAAGAACGAATAGATGATCTAGTGTCGTCCCTTATATCCAAACAACCACAACCTTTTTTAAGTCTTCCTATGTTAGATAAGAATTTATTGCAAAATGTATCTCAAAATCCGCCCAAACAAGTCCTCCTTCAGGAAATCCTTGAGTGTAGGAACAGCACAATCGATAATGATATACTCGTCACGCTGGATGTAATTGCTGAAGAACTAAAAAAAGACAAGCCCCGAACCCCTGTCATTAAAGGAATGTTAGCTAATTTGGCAGAGGATAAGGATATGCTTACATTGCAGCAAAAGTTGATGACTTACGTAACGAATCAAACTGATTGAAAATTCAACACCCTACCACTCTATTCTTCAAATACATGCGAAGAACAAAAAAGACTTGTCGTTTATGACAAGTCTGATTTGTTACCTCTATAGATTGATGGCTAGCTATACATACACATCATTTTTTATACAATGCCATCTTCTTTTAACACCAGTTCAAATTTATCTACTACTTCTTTATCATAGTGAGTGACCGATAGTTTTTTCAATTCTTCCAGAGCGTATTGAGCACTGAACGCTTTACGATACGCACGGTCTTCCGTCATTGCATCGAATGTATCACTGACAGCAATAATGCGAGCTTCGAGGAGTATTTCATCATCTTTCAATCCCTTTGGATAGCCGCTTCCGTTTAAACGTTCATGGTGTTGCTCAATAATAGGCGCAATATCTTCGTAAACGCTGCCTTTTATCATCTCTGCCCCATCGGATGGATGTTTTTTTATCACTTCATATTCTTCAGAAGTCAGTTTATCGGGTTTATTCAATATATCTTTTGGAATATGAATTTTTCCAATGTCATGTAAAAAAGAGGCCGTTGCAAGATTCTCCAATTGTTCTTCATTTAATTTAAATTTTCTAGCTATTTTTAATGCATAAGTAGCAACTCGATCACTATGCATATATGTATGTCGATCCATTAATTCAACCTGTTTGACAATCTCCATTAAAGAAGATATTTCTTTACTTAAATGCACAAAAGTTGGCTCCGTTATTACCCATAAGAAGGTAACGTCAGATAAGGCTGTAAAATGAATAGGCTCAGTTATTCCTTTAACTGTGAAGGAATCATGAGGGCCGAGTACAACTCTTTCGCCATCCTGTTCACAGATAACTTCTCCAGATAATATTAAATAAAATTCCATAACTTCTGGATTTTCAGCCGGGTAAATGTAGAACAATCTGTCCTTCTCAATAGATTGAAGCAATACTTCAACCCCGTCTCCATCTGCTATTAAGCTTATTTCATTTTTGTCATATTCAACTTTATCTAGGAACGTGCCTCTTTTCCCAATACTAAAACCTTTCATACCAAAATCTCCTCTATGCAAACTTATCAAAAAAATGAGCTCTATAAAAGAACTCATTTTTCTAATTATACCAATATTTAAATAAATGAATAGAGGTTTATTAAATAATAATTGCGGTGTTTTAGTGCCCACCAATTCCAATTACGCGAATCGGATCAATCCAAACCAAACGGTGTGCAAAGCGTACCAGAACCCAAGAACATTCTGCTTCTATTCCAGCTTCAGCAGATAGTGCAATAGTATCTGCTGACATTTTAAGTGTTTCATTATATACATCGTCAATAATCACATCAAGGTTAGCATTATATGCTTTTGTTAATTGAAGGAATTCAGATGCACTTTTACTTTTACGAATGTCCTTCAAGTATTGAGTTTGTAGATCATCTGCTGCTTTAACACCTTCTTCAATCTTTACATCGATTGCGTTGTTTGTGGATTCGATAAGCTCAAGTGCTTTCAAAACAGAATTATCATATTCTGCTGCAGAAGCATTTGTTCCTAAGCTAAAGAATAATGATACCGCAAATAAAATTGCTAATAGTTTTCTCATGTCTTATTCTCTCCCCAAAACTATGTTTTTTGTGGTATATACATAATACAATTGGTAAAATGTTACCTATGTAATAATGTCAAACTAATTTGAATCTTTCTGTTAGTATAACTCTATTAAACTTATCTGACTACAGTTTTTGTAATTTTTTGTAATATCCGCCCGCTTTTTGCAGTAAAACAACAGCATGATGCTCACATTCCGAACATAAATCCGTGCAATGCACCCAATAAGGTGAAAATCACTAAATGATCTCCAATAGCTACCATCAAAGATTGATTCGTCATAAGTCCAAACAATCTATTTTTTATGTATACCAGTGTGATGATAAGCCCTACCATAAACCCTACGAGTATCCCTGGTCCAAATCCTTCAGCACCTGTTGCTTGTACAAAGATAGCGATGATGAATGAGCTAATGAAAGCTACAATCCCCGAAAAGATATACTTCATTGGCCCTTCAATTTCATTGTGTTTCTTCTCAGAATGTTTATCTCCACCCAATCTAATGGAGTAGTAAACGCCTCCATACACCATATACAATAAACCACCAATAATAATTGCGAGTACATTCAATTCGTTCCAATCAATCAACATAAAGAGCCCCCTTTAACAACTAAATTCAATTTTTTCTAGTATAATTCCTGCATGCTCTCATCTTTTGCATCCATTATTTTCATCTTATCTCATGGGATAATGGGTATCCATATATTTAGTAGGCATCATTCACATCTTCCACATAATCTTTAGGGATATTATATAGAAGAAACCCTCTTTTTTCCGCAATATCTTCGGCTAAAGAATAAGCTTGTCTTTCTCCTGCGCTTGTTCCAACAAAAAAAAACCTTCAAATGAAATATTTCTGAAGGAAGGTTAAGTGTTGAATCATATGAACTGTCTAAGCGTCGCTTTCAGCCCATGAAAAAGGTGGATTTCCCCAACAAATTCCATCGATATGGGGCCGTCTCTAAATAAACCGACTCCAACCCATTAATTTGAACTTTCTTTATTAAAGTGCACACCACTTACTCACTCCGCCTTCATGAAAAGGATACGTACCTGCTGTTGTGACCAATACGGTTAGATTTTTCATTCATTTCACCAGTTTCTTTACACAAAATTTTATTTGGGAACTTGATCTTGATAATAGGCTACTGTTTCTTTCAAGCCTATTTCAAAACTAGGTCGAGGTTCCCATTGCAGGAACTCCCTTGCCTTGTCGAAGGATAAAGAACTGTCCTTAATATCCCCGGCTCTAGGATCTGTGTAAGTGATGTCTAATGGCTGATGAATCGATTCTTGCAAAATGGAAAGCAGTTTATTTAACGAAATGGGCTGGTTCGTACTGATATTAAACGCTCCACTACCACCAAATGCTACTGCCTGTATGTTTGCTTTTGCCACATCCTTCACAAAAATGAAATCCCTTGTCTGGCTACCGTCACCATAAACGGTGACCCCTGTATTACGAATGGCTTGATTGATGAAAATACTCACAACACCTGCCTCGCCAAGCATATTCTGTCTCATACCATAGACATTGCTATAGCGAAGGATCATGTAAGGCAATCCGTACAGTTGATGGAATAAGTGAATGTACTGCTCGGCGGAATATTTGGACTGTCCATAAAAAGAAATGGGCAAAATACGATGTTCTTCTTTCAACGGCATCTCTTTTGCCGAGCCATATACCGCTGCTGATGAAGCATATACTAGTTTGGAAACCTTGTACTTTGCGCAAAGCTTCAATATATTTAACGTTCCTAACGTATTAATCTCGCAATCGGTCAAAGGTTGTTGTGTTGAAAACTCCACAGACACTTGTGCTGCTTGATGTATGACGACTTCTGGATTGTGCATGCGAAAAACCTGTTCCAAGGTATCGGAACGAATATCGATATTGTAAAAAGGCACACTTTTCGGCACAAAGCTCAAATTGCCTGTGCTCAAGTCATCGACTACAATGGGCTCCCATCCGATATTCATTACTTCTTCTACAATAAAAGAACCTATAAAGCCCGCACCACCGGTTACCAATACTTTCATAACATCACCATTTCTTTTTGTGTTTGGTTTTATCCTATGCCACTTATAGTAGTCACATTCCAGTTACGATAAGAAAGCTAGTAGTTTTATATGTTTTAACAAAACAATCAAAATTACAGAAAAAGACTGCTTCTTGAATAGACACCAGAACGGCTCCTTATATGGTAAAACTATCCAACTACACATAACGATGTTATGATAAAACGAATAAAAATTAATATATTGGTAAGGGATTAGGAAATCCAGTCATTAGATAACAAATCATGGGTTTCGATAAAAAGTTCCTGTTCGTTCAACTATAATAGTGAAATATTCTTAAAGTGGGTGCGAATCAATGTTACGTAATGGTCATACTTTCATTATGAGTAAAATTTATTGGGTGTTATTAATCCCTGTTTTTTTATGGGTAAGCTATTATAATATTTTTTTTGGTTGGCAATTACATGACTTCAGCGTAAATGAAGCCGAAGATTTTGGTCGATATATATTTGTCTTAACTATAAGTGTTTGCCAAAGCTTTTTTTACATTTTATTAATTATGTTGGCTGTGTCTTTTTTTTTATTTAGAAATAAATATTCTTCATCATAATAGCGATTTTTTTATTGTAGGTTTTCTTACATGTTTGTTCTCATTCATAAATGGAGAGGTCCTTAATGAAGCGCAAAGGTATCAAAACAAGTAACTGAATTGGAACGATTTAAGCTTGTTACGTCCTTTTGAGGGTCAAGATTATGTTCCTGAAGGTTTTTTTATTAGAAGATATGTGGTTTTCGGGAGATGTAAGCTCAAATGCACGATAAAGAATTGTATAAGTTACCTATAAACTCTTCTTAAAAAAAGCCTGTCTCCCATTAAATTGGAGGACAGGCTTTATTATATTAATTCAAGTTACTGGCACACTAAAATTTCTCTGGAAAATATGCCTTTTTTGGCTACGCATCTGTCGATGATGTGAAAACCCGCTTCTTCAATCATGTGATCGATTGTGTCAATCGTAACGACCACGAGCTTCTTAGAAAAAGGCCGTGCATTCTTGAGGATGGATAGTTGATCCTCAGGTGTGGCATGTGTGTAGAGATTGTATGGCATATCAATAATGGTGGCATCATAGTTAGACGTCACTTCCGCGATTGGGCCAAGGTCAACATCCCCTGTTAATCCGAAATGCGCAATGTTTTCACGTGATCCTAGAACGACCAACGGATTAATATCGCGGCCGACTATATCGATTCCCATTGAAAGTGCTTCTACCAGGACAGTACCGATTCCACAGCACGGATCGATTGCTTTCACCCCATCTGGTTTTGGAACGGCAATATTTGCCACCGCACGGGCCACTCGTGTGCTAAGTGCTGTTGAATACTCACGCGGTTTTTTTAAATGGTGCAACCAAACAGCTTCACTTTTTAGGTACTCCCCAAAATACCAACGTCCATCGAATGGCACTAATCCAAATGTCATATCGGGGTGATGAACATCTGCTTCCCCTTCAATGATCATTCCAATTTCACGTTCGATTTCTCGCTTTTGTTGGTAGTCCACTTTTTCCGTTAGAGCCAAGTCATTGATTTTGACAAAAATGACTTTAAAAGTGGATTCCATCATATTTACGACTTCCACTTGCTTCAAAATATCCGAGAGCTCATCACCTTCAAAAATTACTTCTATTCGTTCTTTCATAAATGGACTTCTGCTCGGATTTATTTCATTCGAGCTTTTGATTATTTTAGTATGTGTATCCATATCAAAAAATGAACGCATTTCCAAATGACATAAAGATTCTTCGTCATTGGTGTATGCGTATGTATAAATAAATTCACCTGTTCGTTCTAGTTGATTCAAGTTATTCCCATCCTTTTTCATGCCCTTTACTTCGTGAAGAGCAGTACCTTGTTAGTATAACAACTGGTGAATATTTATGCCGGAAATGTGAAGAATAATTATAAATCGGTTTTTAATCCCTCTTTATTTTTATCGATAACTTAATAAAAAATAAATAATTTTTATCGATAAAATTATTTTAGAAAAATTTTATGAACATACATGAAGAATTGCATTTCAAGCCATACTTACTATGTACGGCCAACTTGAAAGGAGACATGATCAAATGCCAAATAACAATCAGAATTCTTCAGGTAACTCTTCAGGTAACAACAACCGAAACAAAACGAAAACACCACCAAAAACTGGGCAAACAAATGGTGCTCTAACAGGTCGAGAAGAATTCTCTCGTGAATTGACTGAAATCATTAATAAAGCCACACAATCAGGGCAAAGCCAAACTGCTCAAAAACGAAAAAATAACAAATAGTTTTTTCTCAACTCACATGAAAAGAAGCAGGATTCCTAAGGGGATGCCTGCTTCTTTTTCTATATAAAAGGCACAAATGCCTGTTTTTATTTTCCTTCATGCATTGACTTGAGATGGGTCATATTCAAATAAATAGTTTTCCCATTCCCTGTAACCAACTCCACCAAAACAGGATCGACTTGGTTCAAAATCCCGATTTTTCCGGAATCTTTTCCTAAATCAAATAGCACTATTTTCCCGATATACATTTTCATTTGCTCTTTAAACGTGTCAGCGAATGATTCGTCAGAAGAATTAAGTTGTTGACCTATCTTAATTTGATAAGGGGTTTGGTTGATATAGGGGATTAGCCATTTAAGATGGACGATTGGAATGTAAATCGTTTTAAATGCTGGCGAATCGAACACAATATAGTCTTCTTTGACATATCGGATATAACCATGTACTGTATGACTTCCGGTTAAAAAAAGTTCTACAAATTTACCAGACGCGTTCGTTAATATCTGTTTCATGGATAGCTGCTTTTCCTCTTTTTCAAACGGTGACATATCATTATTAATGTATTCTTCAGTATACGTTGTTTCCACTTTTTTTACGGAGATAAGATGCACGACTGGCAAATACACATACTGTTGACCGTTAAAAAGGACGATAATATCCGAACCTACTTCCAGAAGCTTTCCTATGATCGATTTTTTGGAGGATACTTCAACATCTATTATTTGACCTATATAAGAATCGAGACTATTCATTTATTCAACTCCTTTACTTATAAAATGAAGAGAAGCCACAAACTAACGTGACGAAAAGAGTCGCTGGAATAACCAATAATGCTGGTCTTCGGTATTTCTTTCTTAAAAAGAAGATCGATAAGTAAGTTAAGCGTCGCAATTCCAATCATGGAAGGAACGAAAGCGAAATCTCTATAGGAAATCAATCTAAACCAACCATTTTTAAACCAATTAGATTTGCTATATTACTCTCTCACCGATTGGCAAACTGGCAGACGTCGCAATAAATACTCCCGCGAATAAATTAGGCAATTTTTGATGTGTTTCAACCGAGACATGTTTACGATATGTAGGATGATTGGAGTGGTAATCAGAATACTTCCGACATTATTGAAGAAGATGGTCATTAAAAACACAATCATATACAGGAATAGTTTTAGTCCTGACCCTTTGCTTAATTAGCCAGATTAACCGCAATCCCCCAGAAAACTCCTTTACTTTCCAAAACAATACAAATGACAATTGTCGAAATGATCGTGATGGATGGTCCGCTTACCAGCCTAAATATTTCAAGAACATCACTAAATTGCACCACACCTGCAACAATAAGTAGAAGTGCTCCACAAAGTGCAGGGATGGATTCATTTATTCCCTGGGGTCTCCAAAGGATGAACAAAGTTGTGAGTGCAAAAATTGTAAATGTATTAACAAGTTCATATTTATGCATTTGGATTAATCCCATTAAAACGGAATTTCATTTATTTCTTATTATTAAGTTCAATTTGTATTGACTGCGACTGGATGATTACTTTTTCCTTTTTTGTGCTTTTCTCTTCATGCGTTTATTTCTTCGCATCATCGCAAGATACAATTCTTCTTCATACGTTAATCTTGTATAGGTTGAACTTGTATAGGTTGATGATTCTTGGTTTCCATCTGATTGCTTGCCATTTTTTGACGAGTTTTTTGATGTTTCTTGGTCTCCGTCTGATTCCTTGCCTTTTTTTGACGAGTTTTTTGATGTTTCTTGGTCTCCGTCTGATTCCTTGCCTTTTTTTGACTTTGTTTGTTGGGCATTTTCTTCTTCAGTTTGTTTGGCATTTTCTTCTTCTTCAGTTTTTTGCTCTTCTGGTTTATTAATATTTAGACTGAAATTTTTCACATGATAGTTAGCGATTCGGAAGATTTCGTTGTTAACAACCATTACTAGGTATTCATCATTGGCTTCGGTTAATAGACCTTCTATACTTTCCGGACCTTTTCTATTTATTTTAATCCAAGAGTATGTCAGATTTTTCAATAAACTATTGGTGTTGTCTGCAGTAATTTGTTCATAAACATCTTTTATTTCGTTCATTTTTAAGATTGCTTCATCTTCAGTAGCTTCGTCCGTTAACGTTTCCTCTACTTTTACTTCCTCATCTTTTACATCGACGTTATTGGTCGTGGGTATAGCGTGACTAAAACTTTTGATATGTTGTTCTTTGTAAAAAATTAATCCGTCCTGCTCAGTATGAAGAACAAAGAAGTCGTCCTTTACATCAATCAGTGTCCCAAACTTGGATTCTGGACCTTTCCCATTAATCTGGATAATTTGATCTTTGAAATGACCCGCAACTTCATTAAACTTGGCTGCTTTAACTAGGTAATTGGAATCATATACTCTTAAAATAGAATTAAATCGAATCTGGGAATTTTCTTTAATACTTTTAATGTGAGCGGTTTTGTAATAAATAATTTCGCCATCTTCTTTTTGCAGGGTTAAATAATCATCGTTGACATCCAGTAAAACGCCTACATTTGAATCGGGACCACCTTTGTAAACTTGAACTGACCTTCCAACTAATGAGATTAAATACTCATCTTTCATCCCGTTTTCCCCTTTCTTCTGTCTTGTCATTGCAAAACAAATAAAAATGCCTCATTAATTTTATTTAGGGCAAATTATTAAGTTTATGATTATGTATATGTCTACTCCTTCCATTGTGCATAGGTGAATTAATCAATTATTATCGTGCTGTTTTTGATTGCGTTCCTAATTCAAAGGAATGGTGACTAAATTGTAGAATATATACTCATAATTTAATTGGAGGTTTCGCAGTGGAAAATGCAATTTTTATATCAACTGAAATTAATTCCTTCATTACTTGAAGAATCAAATTGGACTGATAAAGAAAATAATATCGTTCAGCATCACTTCGAAGAGTTACAG